>DAMABW010000059.1:0-16036 GCA_031999925.1 Massilia sp.
CACGGCGCGCCTGCAGCGCGCACAACGCAACCTGTTCGAGACCCTGCCGCTGTTTGCCGCCGCCGTGCTGATCGCCGATGCCGCCGCGGCCGAAGGCATGCTGACCCTGTGGGGCTGCTGGCTCTACCTGATCGCGCGCGTGGTCTACCTGCCGCTGTATGCCTTCGGCGTGCCGGTGCTGCGTTCGCTGGTGTGGGCGGTGTCGCTGGTGGGGCTGGTCATGGTGATGGCCGCGGTGCTGATCAACTGAGTGCTGACCAATTGACGATCGCGCGAGCATAAAAAACGCCACCCGAGGGTGGCGTTTTCGTTCCGGCAGCGCTGCTGCTTAGCGTGGACGGCTGTAGATCTTCAGCTCGGACACGTTCTTGCGCACCAGCGTCTTCGAGCGGGCCAGCGACATCGCGGTGGCCGACGGCGGAGTCGGGCAGGTACCGGTGGCGCGGTGGCTCAGGGCTGCCGCCAGCAGGGCTTCGTTGCTGTCGCCCAGTTCGTGGCTCAGGTCGTCGGCCACGGCGCAGGTCGGTGCGAAGCCGTCCGAGTAGTCGCCGAAGCCCTTCGCATTCACGCCCTTGAACTCGATCGAGAAGTAGGTCGTGCCGCAGTTCGGCACCGGCGTGAAGCCGTATGGCTTGCCGCAGGTCTGGCTACCGACGACATCGACCTGGACATCGACGCCGCGCAGGGCGTTGATCACCGCTTCGCTGGCCGAGCAGGTGCCTTCGGTGGTCAGGATCGTCACGCGCGGCAGGCTCAGGGTCGGCAGCGCGGTACCGGTGGCGACCTTGTTCGGCGCGTCGAAGCCGTAGGCGGTCGGCGCGAAGCGCACCGTGTCCGATGGGGTGGTCTGGACCTTGCCGTTGTACGACAGGCTTTCGAAGACCTTGCCGTTCGAGTTCGGGCCGGCCACCATGTAGGCCAGTTCGGCGGCCACGTACAGCAGGCCGCCGCCGTTGTAGCGCATGTCGATCACCAGGTCGTTGACGTTGGCGGTCTTGAGCTGGGTGAAGGCGTCGATCAGCTGGCGCTCGGCCACGGCGTTGTGGTTCTCGAAGGTCAGGTAACCGACACGGCGGCCGCCCGCGATGTCGAAGGTCTTGACGTTCTTGACCGAGGTGGCCGTCACTTCCTTCGCCGTCAGGGTCACCGGCAGCGAGGTCGCGCCGCGCGTCACCGTGAAGCTGTGGCTTTCGCCTGCAGCCGCCGGGAACAGGCCGGCATTGATCTTGGCGACCGAGGCTTCGTCGGTGGCGTTGATGAAGTCGACGCCATCGATCACGGCCAGGCGGTCACCGCGCTTCAGGCCGGCCTGGGCCGCCGGCGAACCCGGTTCGACGATGGTGGCGTTCCAGATGCGCGGTGCGGTGGCGCCGCTGCTGGTCCAGGTCACGCCGTAGCCCAGTTCGATGCCCTCGGTGCTCAGCTTGTCCCACTCGGCGCTTTCGTAGGTGAAGTGGAACTTGTCCTTCGGCGTGCCGGCCGCGGTCGTCAGCGGGGTTTTCAGCTTGTCGAAGTAGGCGACCGGATCGGTGAAGTCGGACATCTTGAAATCGGTCGGGATTTCGTTGTACCAGAGGTAGTACTGGTGGGTCCATGCGCGCAGGAAGGTCAGTTCGTCGCGCAGGCTGCCCGGCTTGTCCGGATAAGCCTTGCCGGTGTACGGGTCGGTACCGGTACGCGGCGTCTCGCAGAAGTTCCAGTAGGTGTCGAACGCATTGCCAAGGGTCGCCACGTCAGGGTCCGCGCCCGTGTTCGGCTGGCCTGGCGTGTAAGCCGCTGGCGGCGTCGGCGTCGGCGTCGGGTCTGGCGTTGGGGTCGGGGTCGGGGTCGGCGTTGGCGTTGGCGTCGGGCTCGGATTGCTGGCGATCGGACCGCTGCTGCCACCACCGCCACCACCGCCGCCGCAGGCGGCAAGCGTGGATGCGGCCACGACGGCGGCGCAAATCAGGCGTAGCGAAGTGGTCAGTTGACCCTTGGAGGAAGTTGGCGTCTTCATGGGATTCGTTAAGTAATGGACAAGTTTGTTAAGAAAGGGTAAGACAAGCCCGTCCGTTTGAGAAGAGCGCACGATTGCATTTTTTAAATTTATTTTGCATAACTTTTCATCGCCAGACGAAAAAAAACGCCGGACTGGCGCAAAGCCAGGTCCGGCGCGGGATGCGGCGCAAACAGTGGTCAGGCAGCCCGGGTAGCCGCCGCCGGGTTGTGGAACGCCGACAACAGCGTCGCTTCCTTCTCCTTCGCCGCTTTCAGGTGGCGCGCCTTCACATGGCCGTAGCCGCGGATGTCTTCCGGGATGCTGGCGATCGCCACCGCTTGGGCCAGGTTCTCGGTCGAGAGCTTGGGCAGCAGGGCCGCCACCGTGTCGCGGTACTGCGCGATCAGGGCGCGCTCCGTCTTGCGCTCCTCGGTGTAGCCGAACACGTCGAAGGCGGTGCCGCGCAGGCCCTTCAGCTTGGCCAGCACGCCGAAGGCGCTCATCATCCACGGGCCGTATTCCTTCTTCAGCGCGCGGCCTTCCTTGTCGTGCTTGGCCAGCAGCGGCGGCGCCAGGTGGAATTTCACGGTGATGTCGCCTTCGAACATGCCCGCGATCTTCTCGCGGAAGGCCGGGTCGGTATGCAGGCGCGCGACCTCGTACTCGTCCTTGTAGGCCATCAGCTTGTAGAAGTAGCGTGCCACCGCTTCGGTCAGGCGCGTGCCCTTGCCCAGCTTCGCTTCCTGCGCGCGCACGCCGTCGACAAAGGCCTTGTACTGCGCGGCGTAGGCAGCGTTCTGGTAGGCGGTGAGCAGTTCGACGCGGCGCTCGACCAGTTCATCGAGCGTTTGCGTGCGCTTGAACTCGACCACCTTGGCCGGCGTGGCCAGCTTCGCCACCGCTGCCAGGTCGTGGGCAGCGCTGCGGCCCCAGTGGAAGGCGGCCTTGTTGAACGGGACCGAGACCGCATTCAGCTCGATCGCTTTCATGAGCGCCGCTTCGGTGAGCGGTACGCGGCCCTTCTGGAAGGCGTAGCCGAGCATGAACATGTTGGTGGCGATCGCGTCGCCCATCAGCGCGGTGGCGATGCGGCCGGCGTCGATGAAGTCGACGTTGCCTTCGCCGCAGGCCTGGACAATCGCCCCGCGCGAACCTTCGGCCGGGAATTGCCAGTCCGGGTTCTTCACGAAGGCGGCGGTGGTGGCGCCGGTGTTGTTGACGGCGGCCCAGGTGCGGCCTTCGCCCATGCGGCTCAGGGCATCGCGGCTGGCGGCCACGATCTGGTCGCAGCCGATCACGAGGTCGGCGCTGCCGGTGCCGACGCGGGTCGAGTGCAGGTCAGCCTGATGCTGGGCCAGGCGCACGTGCGACATCACCGGGCCGCCCTTCTGGGCCAGGCCGGACTGGTCGAGCACGATCGCGCCCTTGCCTTCGACGTGGGCCGCCATCGCCAGGATCTGGCCGACGGTGACGACGCCCGTGCCGCCGATGCCTGCCACCAGGATGCCGAACGGCGTGCCGATTTCCGGGATGCGCGGCGCCGGCAGGCTTGGGAGCACGCTTTCAGTTCCATTCGCGGTCGCAGCGGCTGCGGCTTTCTTTGGCTTCTTCAGGCCGCCGCCCTCTACCGTGACAAAGCTCGGGCAGAAGCCGGAGACGCACGAGAAGTCCTTGTTACACGAGGACTGGTTGATCTGGCGCTTGCGGCCCAGCTCCGTTTCCAGCGGCTCGACCGACAGGCAGTTCGACTGCACCGAGCAATCGCCGCAGCCTTCGCACACGGCCTCGTTGATGACGGCGCGCTTGGCCGGGTCGGGGAACTCGCCTTTCTTGCGGCGGCGACGCTTCTCGGAAGCGCAGGTCTGGTCGTAGATGACGGCCGACACGCCCGGCATCTCGCGCAGTTCCTTCTGCACGTCCATCAGTTCGGAACGGTGGCGCACGGTCACGCCCGCGGCCCAGGCATAGTCGCTTGGGTACTTGTCCGGTTCGTCGGTGACGACGATGATCGGGCCCACGCCTTCGGCGGCGATCTGGCGCGTGATCATGCCCGGATCGAGCGGGCCGTCGACGTTCTGGCCGCCGGTCATGGCGACCGCGTCGTTGTAGAGGATCTTGTAGGTGATGTTCACCTTGGCCGCCACCGCCGCGCGGATCGCCAGGATCCCCGAGTGGAAGTAGGTGCCGTCGCCCAGGTTCACGAAGACGTGCTTTTCGCTGGTAAACGGCGACTGGCCAATCCAGGTCGTGCCCTCGGCGCCCATGTGGGTAAAGGTCGAGGTTTCGCGGTCCATCCACAGCACCATGTAGTGGCAGCCGATGCCGGCCATGGCGCGCGAGCCTTCCGGCACCTTGGTCGAGCTGTTGTGTGGGCAGCCCGAGCAGAAGTAAGGAATGCGGTCGGTCTCGGGATTGGCCTTCGCCGGGATATTCTTCAGCACCAGCTCTTTCGCCTCCAGGAAGGCGATGCGCTCGCGCACGCGCTCGGCCACCGGATGGCCGGCGCAGTAGTGCGTGATGCGCGATGCGATGGCGCGCGCGATCTGCGCCGGGTTCAGCTCATAGGTGGCCGGCAGCAGCCAGTCGCCGTGGCCCTTGCGGTCCTTGTTGCTCCATTCGCCGGTGTCGTCGAACTTGCCGACCACGCGCGGGCGCTCGCCATCCGGCAGGTTGTACAGCGCTTCCTTCAGCGCGTATTCCATCACCTGCCGCTTTTCTTCGACGACCAGGATCTCGTCCAGGCCGCGCGCGAATTCGTGCACGCCTTCGGATTCGAGCGGCCAGGTCATGCCGATCTTGTACAGGCGGATGCCGATGTCGCTTGCTGCCTGCTCGTCGATGCCGAGGTCGGCCAGGGCCTGGCGCGTGTCGACATAGCTCTTACCGGCGGTAATGATGCCGATCTTCGGCATCGGGCTGTCCCAGATGATTTTATTCAGCTTGTTCGCACGGGCATAGGCCAGGGCCGCATACCACTTGTGGTTGTTCATCCGGACTTCCTGGTCCAGCACGGCGTCGGGCCAGCGGATGTTCAGGCCGCCTTCAGGGACTTCGAAGTCGGTCGGGATGACGGTTTGCACGCGGTCCGGGTCGAGGTCGACCACGGCGCCGGATTCGATGACGTCGGTGACGCACTTCATCGACACCCACAGGCCGGTGTAGCGGCTCATGGCCCAGGCATGCAGGCCGTAGTCGATGTATTCCTGCACCGACGATGGGTACAGCACCGGAATGCCGCAGGCGGTCAGGATGTGATCCGACTGGTGGGCGGTGGACGAGGATTTGGCCGCGTGGTCGTCGCCGGCCAGCACCAGCACGCCGCCGTGCTGCGACGAGCCCGCGTTGTTGCCGTGTTTGAAGACGTCGCCGCAGCGGTCCACGCCCGGGCCCTTGCCGTACCACATGGCGAACACGCCGTCGTAGTTGGCATCCTTGTACAGGTTGGTCTGCTGGGTCCCCCAGACGGCGGTGGCCGCCAGGTCTTCGTTCATCCCGGGGTGGAACTTGACGTGGTGGGCGTCCAGATGCTTCTTCGCCTTCATCGCGGTCTGGTCGACGGCGGTGACCGGCGAGCCGCGATAACCGGTGATGTAGCCGGCGGTGTTCAGGCCGGCCTTGACGTCGCGCTCGCGCTGCAGCATCGGCAGGCGGATCAGGGCCTGGGTGCCGGTCATGAAGGCGCGGCCGCGCTCGAGCGTCCACTTGTCGTCGAGGGATATATCGTGGTCCGGCTGGGATGGCTGCAGCTGGGAGAGGTCGAGGGGTGCGTTCATGGTGTCTCCGTGGTCGTTGTGCAGGACGCAAGGCAGCGGGGCCGCCGTCCTGGCAAGCCCCGCTACCCCGATACACGTCCTTCGAATTTGGCGCCGTTTTTATTATTGGGAGCGCCACGGAGATGTCTCCTCCGCGTTTGGCGACAGTATAGTCTTGTGCCCCCGGCATTAAATACCAATCAATTCCCCACGCGGAATCAAATGCGCAATAAAATTGCGGATGGATTCAATTGAAGGAAAATTTATGTCAAAGATCGAGCTCGATAAAACCGACCGCAAGATCCTGGAAATCCTGCAGGCCGACGGCCGCCTGTCGAACCAGGACGTGGCCGAGCGCGTGAACCTGTCGCCCTCGCCCTGCCTGCGCCGCATCAAGCGCCTGGAGGAAGCCGGTGTGATCCGCCAGTACGTGGCCCTGGTCGACCCCGACAAGATCGGGCTGGGTCTCCTGGCCTATGTGAACGTGCGCCTGGAAAAGCACAGCGAAGGCCCGGCCAACTCGCGCGTGCCGGCGACTTCGCCGCGTTTCGAATTCGCCCAGGCGGTGGCGGCCTGGCCGGAGGTGGTGGCCTGCTATGCGATGACCGGGGAAATGGACTTCCTGCTGCGCGTGCACGTGGAAGACATGGACCACTTCTCGCGCTTCATGATGGCGACACTGCTGCGCCATCCGTCGGTGCTGGATGTGAAGTCGAGCTTTGCGCTGCAGCGGATCAAGGAAACGACGGCCTTGCCGATCGAGGCGCCGCCGGCGCGGTAATCATTTTGTGCGCTTGCGCGGCGTGAACCACTTTACTGCCGCGCGCGCATTGGCTTTGACGGTGTAATCGATCACCGCGAACTGTTCTTCCAGCGCCTCGCGCATCACGCTGCCGGGGCTCGGCGGCGGCAGGTGCAGGTAGGCGTCCGCTTCGCCATACTCGCGCTTGATTTCCATCCCTGCCTTTTTGGCGATGTGCATCATGGTGCGGTTGGTCGACAGACACTGCATGTACAAGGTGTCGATGTCCGAATTGCGGCAGTGGATAGCGGCGCGCTGGAATAGCCGCGTGCCCACGCCCTGCCCACGCGCGCTGCTTGACACCGAGACGCCGAATTCGGCCACCCGCTCCTTGCTGGTGGTCGCCGAGCGCTCTGCCGGCGCAGGCGCAAAGGCCAGGTGGCCGACGCCGACCAGCTGGAACACGTGGCTGAACACGCCGAATACGATGTCGCGCGAAAAATCGATCTTGTTTACATAGGCGTGGATCTGCTCGTCGGGCAGCACGGTGCCGAAGCGCAGCAGGCGGTCGTTCGTGTCGAGCGCCAGGAAATGCTTGAGCATGCGGCGGCGGTCGCGCTTGCCCAACTCCTTGACCAGCACGGCCGGACGGTCGGTCTTGCCGGCCAGGCTGGCCAGCCAGTGGGTAAAGGGATTCGGGCGGCGCGGGTTCTCGGTCATGCGGACATTCTAGCCCATCAGCCGCTGTGCTCCGCTGCCCCCGCGGAGCCGTCGGACTCCGGGCTGCCCCACTGCGCGTTCGGGCTGATCACGAAGGTGCCCTTGCCGGACTGCTTGGCCGCGTACATCGCCTTGTCGGCATCGGCCAGCAGCGCCGCCGCGCCATGCTCGGCGCCGGCGCGGCCGCGCGCGCTGGCGATGCCGATGCTGGCCGAGATCCGCACCGGATTGCCGTCGGCTTCCACGATGCCTTCGATTTCGCTCAGCACCGTCTGCGCCACGCGCAGCGCGCCATCGGGCACGCTCACGCCTTCGAGCATGATCACGAATTCGTCGCCGCCCAGGCGCGCCAGCACGTCTTCGGCGCGCAATACCTTCTGCACGCGGCGCGCCACCAGTTGCAGTACCAGGTCGCCAGTGGCGTGGCCCCAGGTATCGTTCACGCCCTTGAAACCATCGAGGTCGATGAACATGGTCGCCACCACGGTGTCGCGCCGCGCCGCGCGCACCAGCGACAATTCCAGCAGGCGGGTCAGCTGGCCGTAGTTCACCAGGCCGGTCAGGCTGTCGTGCTGGGCCAGGCGCGCCAGCTTCTTCGACTGCTCTTCCAGCTCGGCGGTGCGCTCGGCCACCCGGTGTTCCAGCGTGTCGTTGGCCGCCTGCAGGCGGCGGTTGACGTCGTTGATGATGCGGTAGCTGCGGCGCAGGCGCCAGCCGGCATAGGCCAGCAGCGCCAGCAGCAAAATCGAATAGCCGAACAGGAAGCCGCGGTAGCGCTGGCGCTCGAGCACCTCGGCCTGGAAGGCGCGGTCGAACTCGCGGCCCAGGCGCGCCATCGCCTCGCCGGTATCGAGCGCGGCGATCTGGGTTTCAAGTGCGTTCTCGCGCGGGCGGTTCGCCAGGACGGTGCGGGTGTCGCGCGCCAGGGTATCGATCTGGTCCATGATGGCCTGCGAAAAGCGCGACTTCTGCGGTTCGATCTGGGCCAGGATGGATTCGATGCGGCGCGCCAGACCAGGCGTCGGCGCCAGGTTGTAGCGCAAGGTATCGGCCAATAAATCGTTCAGCAGCGCGTCGAGCCGCACCACCACGCGGCCCGGCGCCAGCGCGCCTTCGATCCCGCCGAGTTCGGTCTTCAGATCGGCCAGCGCCGGCGGCAGCGACTGCAGGGCCGCGCGCAGCGGCGGGTTCAGGCTGCGGAACTCGGCCACCAGGTCGGCTTTCATGCGCAGCGACGCGTCCAGCGCCGTATGCGCCTGGCGCGCGCCGCGGTCGCGCGTAACCGGCAGCGCCGCTTCCAGGTTCTCCATCAGCTCGCGCATCTGGGGCACGGGCGTGGCCAGGCGCGCATCGGCCATCCCGCTGCCGATGTGGGCGCGCAGCAGGTTGGTGTCCCATTCGGCGTCGATCTGCTGCAGCTCGTGCAGCTGGTACATCACGCGGTTCTGGTTGTCGACGTCGACGCCGGTGGTGCGCGTATAGAGCACCGCCAGCAGCGCGATCAGCAACGCGGCCGCAGCGGCCACGTACTGCAGCCGGCGCCGCGGATGCAGCGCCTCCATCCGGCGCATGGTTCCCGCAAACGCCTGGTCCGACCAACGTAACAATTTACCCATAGTTGAAGGAGCATAGCGCAAGCGCAGGGCCGTTCGCGCACGCGCTTGTAACAAGAGTTAACGGACGAGTCAGGCCGGCCAGAGCCGGGCGAAAATCCAGGCGTTCATGGCGGCGTTGAAGGCGGCGTGGGCGGCGATCGCGGGCAGGATCGAGTCGCTGCGGCGGCGCAGCCAGGCAAAGGCCAGCGACAGCAGGAACATCTGCGCCACCCACAGGGTGCCTGAAACCGGCAGGATGGTCCAGCCCGCCGCTCCGCCCAGGATGCCGTGGTGGCAGAGGTGGACCAGGGCGAACCAGGCAGCCTCGCCCAGGGTGGCGCGGGTGGTGCCATGGCGCGCTTCCAGCACCTTTTGCAGCAGGCCGCGAAAGAAAATCTCTTCGCCGATGGGGCTGAACAGGATGGCGACCGTGGTGAACACCAGGTGCAGTTGCAGGAGGCTCCAGCCAATTGCCGGCTGGAGCTGGTAGTTGCGGGCGACGCTGACGAACGGGTGGCCGGCGCCCGCGCCGTAGAGCGTGGCGCCGAGCCAATAGCAGAAGCTGGCGGCCAGCACGCCGACCGCCACCCCGGCGGCCAGCCAGGACGGGTGGCTGGGGCGCTGCAGCCCGATGCCGCGCCGGCCCGCGCGGTCCAGCAGCAGCCAGGGCAGGAGCGCCATCGCGATACAGGCCAGCATGAACAGGCCGCGCCAGGCGGCCGGGCCGAACATGGCGGCGGCGCGCACCAGGGATGTCAGGACGGCAAAGGCTAGCACCAGGCCGTAGATCCCGCCGGGCACCGCCTGCCAGCCTGCCTTGATGCCGATCCGGTTCATCGCCGCTCCACAAGCCCATGAAGAGCCCGACTATACGGAGAGCCGGCGCGACTGTCTATATTTTACGCAGCGGCTCCCGGCGCCTGGCGCATCCATGTCTGCACCGCTTCCACGCGCGCGGCCAGCACGGCCAGCGGAATCCGCGCCTTGTCGTCGCCGCAGGCGGCAGCGACGTCGCCGGCGTTCACGCCGCGCGCAGCGTCGAGGGCGCCCAGCAGCCAGGGCCGCTGCGGATAGTCGTCGCCGAGCATGGCGCATTCGACCGCTAGCAGCATCTCGGCAAAGCGCTCCGGCTTGCGGTAAGCGTCGCAGCGGGCGAACAGCGCCACCAGGCTGTCGGCGGACATCGCTTGGGCGCTGCCGATGGCGCCATGCTCGCGCGCCGTCATCAGGGCCAGGTCGCGGCAGTCGTTCGGCACCTTCAGGCGCTTGCACAGGGCGTCGATTGCCTCGGCGTCCTGCACCAGCGCGGCGAAACGCACGGCCAGCGGATGGCCGCGTCCGGCGGCATGGTCGATGACGTCCATGGCGCGGACACCTTTGTCCGCTTCCTGCGATCCATCCCACAAGGCGTCGAGTTCCGGCATGATGCGCGCCAATGCGCCGCAGTCGCGCAGCACGGCGAACATGCGCGAAGGGCGGCGCTCCATCAGGCCGCGCGCGACTTCCTGCCAGACGCGCTCGGGCACCAGCGCATCGGCCTCGCCCGCCTCCACCATGCTGCGCATCAGCGCGTTCGTTTCGTCGGCCACGCGGAACTCGGCGAAGCGGGCAGCAAAGCGCGCCACGCGCAGGATGCGCACCGGGTCTTCGGCAAATGCGTCGGAGACGTGGCGGAACAGGCGCGCTTCAAGGTCGCGTTGTCCGCCGTACGGGTCGACCACGACGCCATCGTCCCCGCGGGCCATGGCATTGATGGTGAGGTCGCGCCGCACCAGATCGTCTTCCAGGGTGACGTCGGGCGAGGTGTGGAACACGAAGCCGTGGTAACCGGGCGCGGTCTTGCGTTCGGTACGCGCCAGGGCGTATTCCTCCTGGGTCTTCGGATGCAGGAAGACCGGGAAATCCTTGCCGACCGGGCGGAAACCGGCGGCGACCATCTGTTCCGGGGTGGCGCCGACCACGACGTGGTCGTGGTCCTGCACCGGTAGCCCGAGCAGCGCGTCGCGCACGGCGCCGCCGACAACGTAGATCTGCATCGTCATGCGCGCGGCAAATCGGCGTCGTGCAGCGGGGTCGGATCGGTTTCCGCCATCGCTTCGCGCACCCAGCGCGCCACCGCCGGGTGGGCCAGCACACGGTCGCAATAGGCCTGCAGGGCCGGCGCCAGCGCCACGCCATAGGTCTTGAAGCGCGTGACCACCGGCGCATAAAAGGCGTCGGCGATCGAGAAGTCGCCGAACAGGTATTCGTGGTGGCCGAAGCGGGCCAGGCATTCTTCCCAGATCTCGCAGATACGGCCGATGTCGGCCTGGGCGCCCGGCGTGCGGCCACGACCCGGCAGCCTGGCCTGGATGTTCATCGACATGTCGTTGCGCAGGGCGGCGAAGCCCGAATGCATCTCGGCCACCACGGAACGCGCCATCGCGCGCGCCGCCACGTCCTGCGGCCACAGGTGCTTGTCGGGGAATTGCTCGGCCAGGTATTCGCAGATGGCCAGGCTGTCCCAGATCGTCATCTCGCCGGCCAGCAGCACCGGCACCCTGCCCGCCTGCGAATAGCCGGCGATTTTTGCGGCGGTGTCGGGCTGGTCGAGCAGCAGGCGCACTTCGGTGAACGGAATGTTAAAGGCGACCGCCGCCACCCAGGGCCGCATCGACCACGACGAGATGTTCTTGTTGCCGATGACGAGCGTCAGGCCGGGCTGGCGCGCCTTGTTCAGTGCATCGCTGAGGGTCGGATCGAGTTCCGTGGTCTGCATGGCGTTCCTGTGCGGGGAATAAGGGTTAGCGGCCGGCGCGGGTGCGCAGGCGGTCGAGCGGCTCGCCCGGCGCCAGGTAGTGCGGAGCGACCGACTCGAGCGCTGTGAGCTTGATTCCCAGCGCGGCCGCTGTCAAGTCCTGGACCGCCGGGTCGATCACGTTATCGACGCGCATCGAGTCGAGGTTGTCGCGGGTGAGGATGGGTTCGCCCGGCAGCCGCTCGAACAGGCGTGCCTGAAGCCGCGCCAGGCGTTCCGGTAACTCGACGATGGGCCGCTCGCAGCCGGCATAGCGTCCGGCCAGGCGCACCAACTCGGCCAGCGTGTACACGTTCGGGCCGCCGAGTTGATACACCTGCTGGCGCGTGGCCGGATCGCGCAGCGCGTGCAGGAAGGCCTGGGCGACGTCGCACACGTAGATCGGCTGGAACACGGCATTCGCGCAGGCCAGCGGAATGACCGGGAAGCGCCGCTGCAGGCGCGCGAACACGGTCAGGAAATGGTCGCCGGGGCCGAACACGACCGAAGGACGGAAGATGGTGGCTGCGACATCAAGCCGGCTGCGCGCGGCCAGTTCGCCGTCGGCCTTCGAACGCGCGTACATCGAGGGGCCGTCGATGTTGGCGCCGAGGGCGCTCATGTGCAGGTAGTGCTCGACTCCGCTGGCGGCGCAGGCGTCGACGATGCGGCGTGGCAACTCGACGTGGGCCTGGCGAAATTCCGGGCCGTAAGGGTGGGCGCGGCTGCCGTGCAGGATGCCGACCAGGTTGATCGCGCTCGTGTGCCCGGCCAGCAGGCGGCGCAGGGTGGCATCGTCGTGGATGTCGGCCTCGACCACGTCGACGCCAGGCAGCATGGTGAGATGGCGCACGCGCTCGGGATGGCGCGTGGGTAGCAGCACGGGAATGCTTTCCTCGGCCAGCAGCGCCAGCAAGTGGTTGCCGATGAAGCCGGAACCGCCGAATACCACCACCGACAGGTCGCGCATGGAAGCCTCGTCAAAAAGGCAAATCAGGGCTGCTCAAGGACAAATCAGGGCAAGGCGCCGCTGCTTCCTCGCGGTGTAATCGTGCCCAGGCGCGCCTTGAGCGATTGCGGCCGCTTGTCGAACAAGGCGGCATAGTTCGTCGCATTCGACATCACATTGCGCACATAGGTTCGGGTTTCGGTGAAGGGAATCGACTCGACGAACACCGCGCCTTCCATCGGCGCGTCGAGCACGCCGCGCCAGGTGCGCGATCGGCCCGGGCCGGCATTGTAGGCGGCGGTGGCCAGCACCTGCGAGCCGCCGTTATTCTCCAGCACCATGTTCATGTAGTTGGTGCCCAGCGTGATGTTGGTACGCGCGTCGTGCAGCATGTCGTGCACGAAGTCGGTCAGGCCGATCTTTGCCGCCACCCATTTGCCGGTGGCCGGCATCACCTGCATCAGGCCAGCGGCGCCCACGCCCGAGCGCGCATCGCTGACGAAACGCGATTCCTGCCGGATCAGTCCATAGACCCAGGCGGTATCCAGCGACAAGCCTTTTGCCGCGGGTTGCAGGATGTCGTTGTGCGGCGCCGGGAAGCGCTGGTTGAAGTCGAGCTCGTTACGCGTGCGCAGCGAGGTTTCGACCATGCGGTCGAGCAATTCGTTGCGGCGCGCATACTCGGCGGCGGCCAGCAACTGGCGTTCCGACAGGTTGCGCAGCGCCCAGTTCCACTCGCGGTTACCGTCGGCGCGCAGGTTCAGTTCGTAGAATTTCAAAGCCTGGCGCACCGCCGGCAGCGCCGCCACATAGGCCACTTCGCCGGGTGTCGGCGGCGCAGCCAGCGGCGGCGTGCTCACCAGTTCGCCCAGCTCTTCAGTGGCAAGTTGGCCATAGAAATTGTTTGGCGTCGCAATGCGGCGGAACATGGCCTGGGCATCTTCCCTGCGTCCCTGCGCCTCGTGGGCGCGGCCGCGCCAGTAGATCCAGCCCGATTCGGCGGCCAGCGTCGGCGGCATGGCATCGATGGTGGCGGCCACCGTCGGCCAATCGCCACGGCGCAGTGCCATGCGGGTCTTCCATTCGAGCTGGAAATTCGTCAGCGGCGCGCCTTCGGCCCGTTTCCAGTAGTCGTGGGCATCGTTCGACAAGGCGATCGAAGCGGCAAGGGCCACGTTCGCCCAGCCGATCGCGCGTTCTTCGGGCGTGAATTTGCTGCTGTTCTTTTCCAGCGCCACCACGGCCAGCTTCAGGCTGGTGCGCGCCATGCGGCCGAGGGCGACCAGGTAGATTTCGTGTTCGACGCGGTTCGCGCCGATGCCGCGCGCCATCGCCACCGCCGGCACGTCGACGGCCTGGGCGGCGCGGGTGTCGGATGCGCCAAGCAGTGCGGCGATGCGGCGCGACGGACCGGTGGCCGCCATTTCGCCGGCCAGGCGCAATTGCGCCAGCTGGTCGGCCTGGCTCAATTGGTTCAGTTGCGACAGCTGGGTCATCAGGGCGGCGCAGCCTTCGCCGTACGACGGCGGATTGACCAGCAAGGCGCGCGCTTCGGTCGCCACGCGTTCGCCGCGCAGGGCGCGCGCCAGCAAGGCATAGCAGCGCACCTGCACATCGTCGCTGCGCACCAGCAAGGCCATTTCGCGTTCAAACGTGTTCCACTCGCGCTGGCGCCCGAGTTCGAGCAGCCAGTCGGTGCGCAGGCGGTCGGCCACGGCGCTGCCTTCGTAACGGTTGAGTACGCTACGGATCTCATCCTGCGTGGCCTCGCGCAGGCGCGGTTTGAGACGATAATACTCAACGTAGCCTGGCAGCACATAGCTCGGCAGGCGCGAGGCCAGGGCGTTGGTGCGGGCAGCGTCGTTCTGGCGCGCGGCTTCGCGCAGCAGCAGGAAGGTGTCGTCGTCGGCGCGCGATGCCTCGTTGGCTGGAACGACGCCCGGCGCGGCGGGAACGGTGATAACACCCGGTACGGGAGGGGTCACCGCTGGCGGCGCATCGGCCTTGGCGGCAACACTGGTGGCGGCGACGCTTGTTGCAGCAAACACGGCGCCGGCGATCAATTTCCTTGGAAGCAAAAACACAGCTGTTCTACCCTCATTCGATAACATGACCGGCGAATCAAGAATACCATGCGCATCAATCGTGCCGCCAGAGAACGCCTCAAGCGGGACGGGTCTGGACAAGGCAAGCGCGGCGGCAGCCAAGGCGGCGTTGCGCAAACACCTCAAAACCCAACGTGCCAGCCTCACCGGCGACGAGAAGCGCGCCGCCGACGGTCGCATCGGCGAGCAGGTGCTGGCCTGGTGGCGCCGCACCCGTCCGCCGCTGCTGGCCGTGTACTGGCCGCTGGGCGGCGAACCGGATTTGAGCGAACCCTATCGCCTGCTCGCACTGGAAGGCGCGAAGCTGGCCTTGCCGGTAGTGCTGGAGCGCCATGCGCCGCTGGCATTTTCCGCCTGGACGCCGGGAGAAGCGATGGACAAGGACTTGACGGGCATCGCCGTGCCGGCCGACTTGCGCTTCGTTGCGCGCCCATCGGCATTGCTGGTTCCCTGCCTCGGTTTCGACGAACAGGGTTACCGGCTCGGTTATGGCGGCGGCTTCTACGACCGCACGCTGGCCGGCGACGTGCGTCCGGCGACACTCGGCGTGGCCTATGCCTGCCAGGCGGCGCAGTTCGATATCGATGTGCATGACTTGCCGCTCGACCTGATCGTGACCGAGAAGACGAGCCTGGAATAGTCAGGGGATAAAAAAATCCCGGCAACGCTTGGGCGCTGCCGGGATTTCTTGTGTTGAAGCTATTTGCGCTACAGCTTATTTGCCGGTCAGGCGCTGCCAGATCGCGGTGGTGGCCGCTGCCTGGTTCATGCTGTAGAAGTGCAAGCCAGGCGCGCCGCCCGCCAGCAGACGTTCGCACAAACCGGTCACCACATCCAGGCCGAAGGCCTTGATCGAGGCGCTGTCGTCGCCGAAGCTGGCCAGTTTCAAACGCACCCAGCGCGGAATCTCGGCGCCGCACATGTCGGAAAAGCGCATCAATTGCGTGTAGTTCGTGATCGGCATGATGCCGGCCACGACCGGCACCTCGATACCCATCTTGCGCACGTTGTCGACGAACTGGAAATAAGCGTCGGCATTGTAGAAATACTGGGTAATCGCGGCGTTCGCGCCGGCGCCGATCTTGCGTGCGAAATTCTGCAGATCGTCCTGGGGCGAGCGGGCCTGCGGATGCATTTCCGGGTAGGCCGCCACTTCGATGTGGAACCAGTCGCCGGTTTCCTGGCGAATGAATTCCACCAGTTCATTGGCGTAGCGCAGTTCGCCGGCGCCGCCGTAGCCGCTCGGCAAATCGCCGCGCAGCGCCACCAGGCGCCGGATGCCCTGCTGCTGGAATTGCCGCAGGATGGCGCGGATCGAGTCGCGGGTGGCGCCGATGCACGACAGGTGGGGCGCAGCCATGTGGCCGTCGGCCATGATGTCGAGCAGTTCACCAACATCCTCGGCGAAGAGGGTGTGGA
>DAMABW010000060.1:0-15473 GCA_031999925.1 Massilia sp.
TGATGGTCAGGATGACGAACACCACGATACCGACGGTGTAGTTACCGCCGATCAGGAAGTGGCCGAAAGCCTCGATGACCTTACCGGCAGCGGCGCCGCCGGTGTGGCCTTCGGTCAACACGATACGGGTCGAGGCCACGTTCAGCGACAGGCGCAACATGGTCGACACCAGCAGGATCGCCGGGAAGGCCATGAAGTCGAGCGGCTTGACCGTGTACAGCGCGGTCAGCAGCACGATCACCGACAGGGCGATGTTGAAGCTGAAGAACAGGTCGAGGATGAATGCCGGCAGCGGCAGGATCATCATTGCCAGCAGCAGGATGATCAGGATCGGCGCAGCCAGGGCACTGCCCCTGCTACCGAGGCCGGTCATCCATGCTGGCAGTCTCAAACTATTCATGCATTACTCCGTTATTGAGTGGAATCGGGTTTCTTTTGCGAGGCCGGGTTCAGCGGGTCCATCTCCGGCGGCACCTGCAGCTTGCTCGGGCGATCCGGATAATGGCCGCCGGCCTTGTAGTTGCGCAGCTGGAAAACATAGGCCAGCACTTCCGCCACCGCCGAGTACAGCGTTTCCGGGATCTCGTCGTCGATCTCGGTGTGCTTGTACAGGGCACGGGCCAGGGCCGGCGCTTCCAGCAGGGCCACCTTGTTCTCGCGCGCCAGCTCGCGGATCTTGGCAGCCACTTCGTCGACGCCCTTGGCCACCACGCGTGGCGCACCGGCCTGGCCGTCGGTGTATTTCAGCGCCACCGCATAGTGGGTCGGGTTGGTCACGACCACATCTGCAGTAGGAACATTTTGCATCATGCGGTTGCGCGCCATTTGCCTTTGCATCTGGCGAATCTTCCCCTTAATCTGAGGATTGCCGTCGGATTCTTTCGATTCTTGAATCATTTCCTGGCGCGTCATCTTGTGTTTATTGTTGTAGTGCCAAATCTGGTAAGGCCCGTCGATCAGGGCGATCACGCCCAGGGCGCCGACGATGTACAGGAAAGTGCGCGCGATCAGGTCGCCCAGGTGGCCGGTCGAGGTACCGATCGGTTCCACGGCCAGGCCCAGCACCGCATCGGTCTCGCTGCGGATCACGATCCAGGCCACGGCGCCCACCACCAGGGTCTTGGCGATCGCCTTCAATAATTCAATCAAGGAATTCGTCGACACCATGTTGCCGATCCCGGTAATCGGGTTCAGTTTCATGAAGTTCGGCATGAAGGCTTTCGAGCTGAAATTGAAGCCGCCGATCAGCATCGGCGCTGCCAGCGCGACCAGCATGATGGCAAAGGCCAGCGGCAGGCAGGCCAGCAGCACGCCGCCGACGTCGTTGGCAATGCGTTCCAGCAGCACGGTGGGGTTCTGGATCTGCTCGCGGTCGAGCGAAAGGCCCGATTCGAGCGCAATCTGCAGGCGGCCGATCAGGCTGCCGCCGGTAATCCACAAGCCAGCGCCGGCCGTCATCAGGACGGCAAAGGTCGCTAGTTCGCGCGAACGGGGGATGTCGCCTTCTTCGCGTGCCTTTTGTAATCTTCTGGGCGATGCGTCTTCTGTCTTTTCTGCGTCGCTGTCTTCCGACATGCCTGCCTCCTACCGCCGTGAAATGCCAGCCTCGATTATCGCTGCTATTACCCCGTAGCTATAACTTGAACAAATAGGCGAATCGCCGCCAATTCCCTCCTCCCGCCAAAAAAATGCCCTCACACAATCATTCCAAATGTTAATTTTGCTGCGGGGAAAATTGAAAAAATATTGTAAAAATCGTCACGAATCGTGCTACGCCCACCCCGTATTAGCTCTACAATAAAAACGTACAGCAGCGCCATTGAGCCGCCCTTCCCTATTGATTCATAAGGGAAATAATAGCTGACAGGGATGTTTTGTTACGTAAGCGGCAAGCTGGCCGCATCCGGATTTACGCACATCCATTGTCATCGGGGGCTGTATGGGTATCGTTTCAAATGCAAAATTTTGCTGCGCTGCATCATTAGTCGCATTGGGCACCTTGTTCACCTCGGCAGCACACGCCGCCGACGAACTCGCCCTGCTGGAAAACCCCTTCCGCGCCGTCATGGCAGAGCATGAAGAAGCGCCTTCCAAGGCGCGCTGGGATATTTATTTATCCGGCTATGCTTGGCACGACCGCGACACCTACACGGCCAAGCAGCTGAACAAGATGAACGAGAATACCTGGGGCGGCGGCATCGGGCGCAGCATGCGCAACGAACGCGGCAACGACGAATCGATCTACATTGCCGGCATCCGCGATTCGAACGAGCGGCCGCAATGGATGGCGGGCTATGCCTACCAGTGGGTGTTCCCGGTGGTGAACAAATACGAAGCGAGCGCCGGCCTCACCGCGCTGCTGATCCGGCGCCACGACTGGTTCGACGGACGGCCCTTCCCGGCCGTCTTGCCGGTTGCCTCGTTCGGCACGCGCAATGCCCAGCTGACGGCAACCTACGTGCCGCACCTGTCGATGCGCAAGGCCAAGGGCAACATCGTGCTGCTGATGCTGCGGATGTCGCTCTGACACCCGCGGGCGCGGTGTTCAGGCCTGGTGGGCCTGCAGCAGGTCGGCGTCCTCGCCGGCCTTGGCCAACTGCAGCGGCTGTACCAGCGCCCGCCCGCCCGGGGCGTCCTGCGCCAGCAGCGTGTGGAAGTCGCGGCCGTAGAACGCGCCGTTCAGCTGGGTCTGCGTGATCAGGTAGGTACGGAAACGGCGCCACAGTTCGCGGTCGACGTGCGTGGTCGCCTTCCAGAACGCATTCAGCTCGCCCTGGAAGGTCAGCCCTTCCATGTCGTACAGCGCACGGCCCATCAGCTTGAGCGGCTTGTGGTGGTACAGCGTCGACAGGCCGACCGTGCTGTTGATGGTAATCACGCCGCGCGAATGGCGTAGCAAGGTCGGCAGGTGCACGTCGTGCACGTAATGCACGCGCCCGTGCACGCCATGCCGTTCGCACAATCCGTCGATCAGGCGCCGGTAATCGCGCTGGCCGCGGTCCATCGGGTGGTGCTTGAACACCAGGTGGTGGTCCTGGTCGGCACAGGCCGCGAACGAGGCCACCACTTCGCGAATGAAATCGCGCACGTCGGCATACGGGCTGTGGGTGGTGACCTGGCTGTCGTTGTACACCTGCAGGGCCACGGCGAAATACTTCCCGTCCTTTTCCCGCATCAGCTGCTCGAACACCGGCTTGTCGCGCCAGCGGTTCAGGTGCTTGCGCACCCATGAACGGCACCAGGCACGCGCCTCGTAGCGGATCGAAAACTTCTTGTGATGGCGATAGAACGGATACTCCGATTTCATCAGCCGCCCGGCCGCGTAATAAAACATCGACGACCACGCCGCCCGGCGGAAGTTCGGATAGGCCGGCGCCGGCTTCGGCACCGGCACGTCGGGCAAGGCACGGTAGAACGCCGGGCTGCGCGGCACCGCCGAGTGCACGTTCACGCCGCCGCATTCGAGCGTCACGTAATCCGGCCGCACATAGCCTTCCTCGAACACGAAGAACGGTACGGCCATCGCGTCGGCCACCACCTTGGCGGCCTTGTGATAGTGGCGGCAATCGCCGAAGCACAGGATGCCATCGATCCGGTGCACGTCCAGGAACAGGCGCAGGTAATTCGGGAAGTCCGCCAGTTCGCCGCGGTAATCGACCGCATCGAGCTTGCGGTGGAAGAACCAGTCGCCGCCATTGAAATTGATCTTCTTGACGCCGACGCCCTGCCCCTCCAGCCAGGCTGCAACCCGATTGAAGAAACTGCCCATCGGCCCTTGCAGCATCAGGACACGGCGGCATTGCAGCAGGTTGTAATAGCCGGGGACGGAATAGTCGCCCAACTGGTACCGGGCAAGCTGGCTAGGATCGAGACGTGCGTTCATGAACAAAAACCGGATGGAACAAACTCTTGATTATAAGAAAATTTCTTTATCGAAATCTCGCGCTTTGTCACAATCGCGTCACAAATGCGCCTGGCGTGGCCGTTTGACATCAGGCTTTGCCGGCCTGCCATTCGCCACGCACCAGTTCGGCCAGCGCCTTGCCTTTGCGTAGCTTGCGCGCCAGCCAACCGCCGGCCAGGCTGGCCCCATCGCCCTGGGCCTGCTGCGCCAGGTGGTGCATGACCTGTTCCGCTGCCGCGAAGCCAGCCATGCCCGGCAGCACGTAGCGCGGATACGCCAGCATGACCGCGTGCACCAGGCCATCGAGACTGGTCGGCCGCCCTCGTGCGGGCAGCGCGAAATGGTCGACCGTCAGGCCCCAGCCGGCATAGAACGGCCCGCCATAGCAATGGACGACACGGCCATGCAGCAGGGCTTCGAAACCCGACAGCGAGGTCATGGTATGGACTTCATCGGCAGCCAGGATGCAGTCGATGATGTTGGCGTCGTTCACGCAGCCGTCGGCAAGAATCGCCAGTTCCGCGTCCGGCACCGCGCCGCGGCGATTGCCCGCCACGACGTCGGGATGCGCCTTGTAGAGAATGCAGGCGTCCGGGTTGGCCTCACGCACCGTGCGCAGCAGATCGAGGTTGCTGCGCACTACCGGCGAGCCGCGCATGATCGAGGCGTCGTCCTCGACCTGCCCCGGCACCAGCAGCACCCGGCGACCGCGCGCCTCCACTTGCAGCGCCGAACGACCGAGGTTGTATTTGCTGAGCTTCATCGACACGTAGGCCGCACGGAAACGCGCCGCGCGCTCTAGCGCCTCGGCACCGAGTTCCTGCGTGGCGAGCATGCGCTCGAGCGCGCTGCCCGAGGCCGGGTCGTAGTACATGCCCGAGGTATCGAGCACCAGCGACACCGGGCGGAACAGGTCCGACCCCAGGCCGACCGAGCGCAGGAAGCCGTCTTCCATGCGCCACAGCGGCAGCTTGCGATCGCGTGCGAGCGCCGCCAGTTGCGCCTCCTCCTTCACGCCCCACATGACGATGCGCGCATCCGGCGCCAGCGCCAGCCGCGCCAGCGCCGCGGCCGAACGCACGAAGCGCAGGCGCACCGACGGGCCCGACAGGAAAGGCCGCACGATGGCGCGCTTCCACAGGCTCATGCCGACGCAATACAGGGTGCCGCGGGCGGTATCGTTGGCCGCTTTGTTGCGCGCCAGCCAGTCGATGACCTCGAAGATGCTGCCGGCCGCCCCCGTGGCCGGATCGACGTAGCGCGCGTAATGCAGGTAGGCCGCTTCGAACAACTGCTCGATTGTGCGTCGCACCGGGCGCCGGGCGCGCAACTGCGCCATGCCGGGATGGCGGTCGTCGCTCAAGCCCCAGCCGGCGTACCAGGGCTGGCCGAAGCAGACCACCTGCTTGCCCAGCATCAGGGCTTCGAAACCCATCTGCGACGTGACGACGTACACCTTGTCGACCTGTTCCAGCAGGCTCAGCGGCGAAACGTCGTCGGCCAGCAGGTGCAGGCGCGGATCGGGATGGCGCGCCAGGTCGGCTGCGGGCAAATAGCCCTTCTTCTTGCCGCTCAACACATCGGGATGGGTCTTGACCCAGATCTCGGCCTGCGGATTGTCCGCCAGCGCCGCATCGAGCATAGCGGCAAAACGCGCCTGGTCGGCCCCGCCCAGGCGCACCGACACGTCGCCCATGGTCTGGTCGATGACCAGCACGCGCGAGGTGTGCGGCGCGGTCAGCGGCGGCAAGGCACGCTCGGGCGCATGGTTGTACTTCGACAGCTTGTGGCGGCGGATCAGGTCGAGCGCGCGCCGCGCGTCGGCCTGCTTTTCGTCGTCGTGCGCCAGGTTGGCAATGAGTGCTTCCAGGCGCGAAGGCGTGGTGGCGTCGTAATAGATGCCGAGGTCGTCGACCACGAGCGACAGCGGCTGCGCACCGGCCACGCCCAGGCCGACCGAGCGCAGGAAGCCGTCTTCGAGGGCGATGAAGGGCAGATTGTGGCGAGCCGCGACCGCACGCGCACGCGCCGTGCTCGGACGACAGCCCCAGCCGGCGATTGCTTGCACCTGCGCAGGCACTCTCATGCCCGGCACGCCGAGCCTGGTGACTTCCTCACCGAGAAACGCGGACAGGAAAGGAAGACGCCAGATCCCGGCGGAACAAATACCGATCACATCAAGCCTGCATCAACGCGAAGTGCTCGGAAAACGCCTGCCCTACTTCAGGGTGCTTCATGCCATAGGCCAGCGTCGCCTTCAGGTAGCCCAGCTTGGAACCGCAATCGTAACGCGTGCCTTGCAGCGTTTGCGCCAGCACCGCTTCGTCCGCCAGCAGCGCGGCAATGCCGTCGGTGAGCTGGATTTCTCCGCCCGCGCCGGCGCGTACCGCGCGCAGCTTGTCGAAGATGGCAGGCGTGAGGATGTAGCGGCCGACCACGGCCAGGTTCGACGGCGCAACGCTCGGGTGCGGCTTTTCCACGATGCTCGAAATCTGCACATGGCCATCGGCACGCGCCGCCGCTTCCACGATGCCGTAGGAACCGGTCTGCTCCCACGCGACGGTTTCCACACCCAGCACCGCGCTGCCGGTCTGCTCGTAGGCGCGGACCATCTGCGCCATGGCGCCCGGTTCGCTGTCGATCAGGTCGTCGGCCAGGATCACGGCAAACGGCGCATCGCCGACGGCCGGTTCGGCGCACAGCACCGCATGACCGAGACCGAGCGCCTGGGCCTGGCGAATGTACATGCAAGAAACGTGCGGCGGCAGGATGTCCTTCGCCAGTTCCAGCAGCTTGTGCTTGCTGTTGCGCTCCAGTTCGCTTTCCAGTTCGTAAGCCTTGTCGAAGTGGTCTTCGATGCTGCGCTTGTTGCGGCCGGTGACGAAGATCATTTCGGTGATGCCGGCGGCGACGGCTTCTTCCACCGCGTACTGGATCAGTGGTTTGTCGACGATCGGCAGCATTTCTTTCGGGCTGGCTTTGGTGGCGGGCAGGAAGCGGGAACCGAGGCCGGCGACCGGAAAGACTGCTTTTGTAATTTTTTTCATCTTAATTCAGTTCTTCATTCATCAATAATTCTTCGGAAACCACATCAGCCAGAACCTCTTCGTCCCAAGCAAGCAATTCCGCACGTGTCCCGGCAGCGCGCGCTAGATATGCGCGCCTTTCGGCGGCAGCGCCAAGCCTGAGAATCTCGTCCGCCCACTTGTCAGGATCGTTTGGCAACAGCAGACCATCCACACCATCCCGGATGAATCCCTTATAGGGCGCTACATCTGTATAGAGACCGACAGCACCCATGCGGACGAAGTCGAAAAACTTCGTTGGGCTGCGGGCTGCGTTGAACGGTTCCGGCAGGAGCGGCGCAAGGCCGATATGTCGCGTCACCGCGCGGGTATAGTCGCGATAATTTGCCCAGCTCATCGGATGAATTACCGTAACGCGCGGCAAATTTCTGAACAGACGATTGACCGATAGGTCTCCGATTACTTCGAAATGCAAGTTGTCGCTGCGCTCCTGTACCCTCCTGACGACCGCAACCAACCATTGCAGTTCCGCTTGATGCGAAGCGCTCCCGTGATAGCAGAACGTGATGGCACTCGACTGTCGCGTATCTTTCCTCTCCGGTCCAGCTACAAGGACTGTCGGCTTCCAATCCGCGTACTTCTCAGCCAGGAACGGTGTCCCAACCCAGAACGCATCGCAGAGCGCCTCGAGTTGGGCACGGGGTCGCATTGCATAACAGGTGATTTTTTGCGCGTAGGCGCGTGGCAGTGTGCTTACAACCTTGCGGTCCATCAGATCGTCATCCATGAAGTAGACAATCTGGCCGCCCGCCCGTCGAAAAGCACGAAGAATCTCCACCCATTCCGGACGCAGATACCGGGTAATCACCACCAGGCGGCATCGAACCACCGCTTCGCCTGTCCGTCTTACGACAGTGCTGAGCTGGGAAATGCTCAATCCGCACCGTTGCAAATGCGGTCGCACAAAGTAATAAATCGACGCGTTGTCGCTTTCCGCCAAGACTGCCGCCTGATCGCTGCTCGGATCAAAAATGATATTTGCGTCTGATGCTCTGCTGTTCCGAAGACGGTATAGCAACCTGCCAATAAAGCGTTTCATCTATGCGTCCGTGATGGCGAACCTTCACCGCCAATCGAAAATACAATGTCATCCAGCAAACCATGCTTGGCTTGCCAGAGTGAACAGGTTGATAGCAAGCCCCTACTGTCTGTAGAGGCCAAATTCGATCACGAATTTTAGAAATACTTGACGTTTGCGAGGTCCTCGTTGTACCGCGCAGTTACTTTCGCCAATAAACCTTTCGTCAAGCGTTCGGTCTTCTCCAGCGCCAACCCTGCTTCATAAAGCTTGCGTCCATTCATACCAACCAGGGTGTACACCGCTACATCGCCCTCGTTCAACATGGCGCTGCCCCAGCAGCCCATACGGTGCTCCCAGTAATAAATGTCGGCTGGATCGTAACCGAATGCTTCAAGTCCTTCGTAGTTAGCTCGCTGCCGCAAGCCCTCGAACGCCGCGACCAGAAACGCCTTGTCTTCAGCACTCGCTGTGGCCGAACTACCGTAAGCCGCCATCATGGTACGCGCCGATAGATCGAGCATAGGCTTGGCCCATACGTTATAGAACCCACGCAAGATTTCGCCGCCGTAACCGCGAACCATGACGACATCTTTGCCGTGATATACGTCGTACATCCGTGCAGACAGCTTCGACGGCTTGCGGTAACCGCCAGAATTTTCGGTCGCAATATCCGCGACAGTTTCATCATGCTTCGCATCCGGCCAAAGACGGCTGTGAGGGATCGCCATCAATTCCACAATCTCGGTTACCGAGGTGAGCTCTTTTTCCTCGATGTATCCGCCCATCCACGTCACGCCAGTGAACGGCAATCCATATCGATGGAAGGCACCAAATACCGCACGGGTGTCGATGCCACCGGTGATACCGACCAGAACAGACTTGCCTCGCAGCGCATCCGTCAGGCCTTGGATATGTTCATCGAACACTTGGAAAAACGTGTCGAAGTTACCTGGTTGCCGCTGGGCGACAGGCCAGTAACGGGTGCGGCTTGCCGAGGCCAGATTCAAACTGTTATTCGGAATGAGTGCATATACGCCCTGCCACACAGTGAGGTCGCCGGGTAAATACTTGACGACGCGTGCCTGATACGCTTTCGTTTCCATGAAACGTGCGACTTCTGGATTCTTGTCGAGTTGAAGTATGTTGCCGAGCAGCCCAGCATGGGATGCTGCAAATCCCGGTTGATCTTCGACATAGAAAATCGAGCGCGCGCCAAAAGCGTCGTGGTAAATGTTGCAATCACCATTCTGCTCAAGCACAAATAAAGCAAAGCGGCCACTGACTTCGTTCAGGAAATCGCTTGTAGTCCCAGCAGGAAGATTCGCCAGATCATCGATGCATGCTTCACGCGAGCGCTTACCCACGGCGTACATTGTTCCGATTACCAGCAAGGTTCGTGCTGCGCCTTCAACCAGGAAGTGCTCTGCGTCAGGATGAATGTGCACGACTGATTTGCCCAGGTTGAGATTTTCCCAACCCGTCAACAAGCCACGGTGATCCAGTTCAATGCCCTCTCGATGAGCAAAAAAACCGTACTTGTACACCAGATTTTCGTGTTTCATACTTTTATCCTTTTAAATTCTCGCCGCGTCCAGATGGCGTTCACGCATGGACGACGGATAACACGTTTTTGGTTCTAGCCAGAAGACACGCCTGTCCAGAACGAAATAGTTAGCAAAACATGGAAAGCTGCGGTCCGCCGACATTCTTGCCTGCGCGACCGAAGCGTAAGCCCGGTAAAACCGTTATGCAAATTCTTTAGTCGCGTGCTGCTCGTGTCGGTGACAGCGCCCGAATAGCGTCCAGTACCGTCGATTTTCCGCTCATCTTCGTTTCTGCAATATGGGACCACACTGCCTTGTTGAGAGACACGGAAGGATGGCGGCGGACCAGGCGCTTGACTGTTTCATCTGCTGCAACAAAAGCGCCAATCTTCCCGAACAGCGCAGCGAGGTTTGCCTGTGCGACCGACAGGTCGTAACCGAGCGTGCTGTCCTTGCCTTCGTTACATTGGTCAACCAGGACAACGAGACTTTCCGTCGACACCCGTGGGAAGCGATCTTGCAGCCATTCGGCGATGGACATGCGGGCCAACACGACAGCCTTGGCATTTGCGCTATCGCTTGGAGTCAGGATAACGATGTTGTAACGCACACAGAGCGCATACACGGCGTCGCTGAGCGGCGCGTTCACGTCGCCGCCATATGTGCACCAGTGATAAATGCCTACCGTCGCGCCTTGTTCGGCAGCCGTCTCGATTACACCTAACAGTTGTTTTTCCGTAGCGAAGTCCGCAACGAACAACAGGTCCAGATCGTGCTCTGTCACCCGTTTACTGCGGTTTGCCAGCAGCACGTTGTTTTCGAGTTGCCGGATCCGGCCGCTCTCGGCCGTGCCAGATCGGTGGAGGAAGTGGTAAAAACGGCGGTAGTGCCAACGCAGCCCGAAATGAAGCGTATTGATGTGAGTAACGCTCTGCTGGGTAAGCGAGTCTTCCCGCGACAAGGAAAGCGACAGCGCGACTTTGTTGTCAACGTTAACAATAGCGCCTGGACCGTAGAAGTTTTCGAGTCGCGATTTGAATTCGGAATCGCCACTGACACGTACCGCCGGCCATGGACCGATCTCGTCAATCACTTTTCGCTTGAACAGCAACGAGGGGTAACTCAGCGATTTGACCCCTGCAACCGGTCGTGCATGAACGGATGGTACGAAGTCGTCGTCAACACGAAGCCACATCGACATCACGGCAACCGCGGAAGGGGACGCCTGCAAAACCTTGATTTGCTCTTCAATCTTTTGCGGATGGGACCAATCGTCGCTGTCATGGACCATGATCAGGTCGCCCGTTACATGCGCGAGACCAGTATTTCGCGCCGGATAAGCACCTTCGTTTACCTTCTTTGCGATTAGCTTAACCCGGGGATCTTTCGCCGCCATCTCAGCCACGATTTCGCATGTGCGATCGCTGCTGTAATCGTCGACAACGATAATCTCGATATTTCGCCAGGTCTGGAGTCGAAGACTTTCAACGGCATAGCCAATCGTCGACTCTGCTGCAAATGCAGGAATGATGACCGATACTTTCAGCGATTGCTCGGCTGGGCCGGGGCCAGGATGTGCCACGATGTTCGAAAACGACAACGGCTGGGATGGATCTTTTTTCGATATCGGGGCAAGACCCATCAGCTCGAAAGACTGGCGCAACGCCATCAACTGACGCTCTTCAGCATCGATCGCGCCCGACAGCGAACGTTCTACCGCTGCACGAATGAACCAATAATCGCTCTCGGCCGGAGCTTTGGCGAGCGCTGCGTCGAGCAACGCAATGGCATCATTATAACGACCCAGCTTGATGAGGCAGTGAGCAGCGCAAGTGACATAGCGTTTGTTCAAACGTATCGTCGACAGCACATTGAACAGTTCAATGTTTTCGTAAGCTCGAGCAATATCACCCTGTACAAAGTACCACTGCATCAGCCCGAAAGCGGCGTTCGCGCGGTCGGTCTTGCTGACTTTTTTCGACAGCTTAATCTGCTCCAGCGGCGCCAGGGAATAGCGCGCATAGCCGCCCCACAGTTCCATGATGAGCGTGGTGACGTTATGCTGGGTTTCCGCGTTTTCCTTCTTGGCAGCAGGTGCGGGAGAACTACTCTTTTTCTTGACCACTCGCTGAGTGCTGCCGAACACAGGACGTCCTTCGGCCCGTCCCCATTTAAGGTAATGGTAAAGCGGGTTGATGCCAGCGCGTGCCACGTCCGGCGATTCGTTCAGGTAGCGGCGGGACGAAAAGTGCGGACCTGGATCGCGGCCAAGCTTGGCACCGATCCGGAGGAAGTGATCCACCGGATCCAGTCCTGACTTCGCAACGTCAGGGTATTTGGTCGAATACCAGTCCGCGTCGAATTGTGCGGATGCTTTTACGAGTTCCCGTGCTTCGGCTTCATTCATTTTGTTCTCACTGATTATTGATTTCTGCGGGGTCGAACGCTGACCGTACGCCGCAGTGTCTGGTCACATATCCCAAAGCGGACGACGGAAGCCCGTCAGTACCAATTCCTCGTCGGACCACTTGTTTTCGGAAAATATGAGCTTGAATTCTTCAGACCGCTCTTCGTCCTCACGCAGCACGCGGGTCGACCGCTGTAACTGGTGATGCACGACAGCAGTCGCGACCTGATAGAGACGGCCGCCTTTCAGGTTCCGGACGTAATCGCAGAAACTGCGGTCGGAACGGTAGTGCCGGCCAAACTCGGCGTCCAGGAGGATGTCCTCACCGATCCGCTCGCGCACCAGATAGGCACAGAAGAAAGGCGCGAAATCGAGCTCGACGACATCCCCCTTATGAAATACCGGCATGTTGATTGCATTCGCATGGTGTGCGGAGATGTTCACGTCACACTCGAAAGCAGGGTCGGCAAACGGCACGTGCTCGTTCATTGACTCAGTTGCAGCGGGCAGTACCTGCAACGGCACCGCGATTGCGCAATCGCGAAGCCTGTATGCGTGAGTCTGCAGCATGCCGATCGCAGAGGGTGCAAGCCGCGCGTCGTTGTTCAACAGCAGGATGTCGTTGCCAGGCATTGCCGCGGCAATGCCCTGGTTGACGGCATAAGTGAAGCCGTAGTTGCGCTCATTGAGGATGAGCCGGATCTTCCCGGCAGTGGCAAGCGCTTCCAGGTAACGCACGACAGCGGCGTCGGAACGGTTATCGACGACAATCACTTCGATCGATGCCGCGCCCTCGGATGCGAAAACCGATTCGAGGCATTCCTGCAGTTCGTCGAGCGCCTGGAAACTTGGAACGATGACGCTGACCTGGTTGGCTGCAAGCTGCTTTTCCTCCGGCGTACGGACCGCAACCTGGCGCCGTAACGCCTGCTTCTCGCGCACGCGAGTGAGATCGATTGCGAGTGCCGCGTTCTTCGTGATTGTGTTCTCGGCGTTATCGTAGAAGTAGTGCGATAACAGTGCGGGAACGGATGCAATCGTCGAGCATTCCGCAATACGCATGATGAGATCCCAGTCCACGTAGCGCCTGAGCGATTCGTCAAAGCCGCCCACTTTCCTGTAAACGTTCTTCGTATGGCAGAAGACATTCAGGTCGATATAGTTGCGGTTGGCGAGCAGCGAACGATTAAAACTGGCAAACCGGATCGCCTCCGGCGCCTTCGCCGCACCACGGAACAGATATTGGCCGCAATACAGCGCATCGGTCCTCGGCAGGCGGGCAAATGCCCCTGCCATCGCCGCAAGATAGCGCTCGTCCCAGCTATTGTCCGAGTCGAGATAGGCGATGTACTCTCCCTGAGCGGCGCGCAGCGCGATATTGCGCGAGGCGGAAACACCCAGGTTGGTCCGGTTTTCGATGACGACGATCCGTGGGTCGGCTATCGCCTTGACCACGGTTAGCGTCTCGTCGGTCGAGCCGTCGTCGACCACGATTAACTCGAAATGCGGATAAGACTGGGACAGCACCGAAGCAATAGCTGCGCCGACCACATGCTCGCGGTTGAGCACCGGCATGATGACCGATATCTTCGGTGCATGAGCCAGACTGCAGCCGCCCTTGGCCAGCATGTCGCCGATACGCTCCATCATGGCGAATACACGCTTGTCTTCTTCGACGAACGGCGCTTGCACGACCGGAGAGACTAGCGATGCCGCGAGAAAGGTCGAAAAATTACTGTACGCCCGGCGCCGGATAATGCGCGGTTGCATATCAGCTCGTAGCGCGGCGCGCCCTTCCCTCGCTCCATGCACGATGAAATGCAGAAGTGGGTTGATGCCTGCAACGACCACGTCCGGATATGCCTCGAGGTAAAACTTCGTATCGAAGCGTGCGCTTGGACTGCGCAGCAAGCGCGCGCCGAAGTGCAGGAAATGCTCAATCGGATCCATGTTCAGCTCGGCCACGTCCTGATAACGCGCGAGATACCAGTCCGCGTCGAACAAGCCGGAGGAAGCGATCAGTTGCCTGTCTTGCAGCAGGGCCGTCATTACCGGCCCTTGGCAGCCGACACCGACCGGCCTTCTTTCTCGCCATGCAGTACATAGTGCAGGAGTGGATTCTCGCCGGCTGCGGCAACGTCAGGATGCGCCATCAGATAGGCTTCGGTCGAGAAGCCTGCGCTCGGGTCGCGGTTCTCTGCCGCGCCGTGTTGCAGGTAATGGCGCGCGGGATCGATGCCGGATACGGCGACGTCCGGATAGGCCGACTCATACCATTGGGCGTCGAACAAAGGCGAGCTGTTCAGGATATTGACGCGCTCGTCCAACTGGGCCTGCGATGCGCGGCCGGCACGGCGCGGCTTGCCAATGATGCGGGAAACGATACCGCGCTGAGCGGTATGCTTTTGCCGCTTGTCGTCCTGGCGCGGAACCATTTTCAGCAGGGCTTGAATGAGGTCGTTCTTTTGCTTCAGATCCGCCTTCAGGCTGTCGATTGCCTGGTCTTTTTCTTCGACGGTACGCAGTGCCGCCTGTGCCGTATTTTCATGGCGCTGCACCGCTTCGTTGGCGGCGGCATACATGCGCGTCAACTCCGCCAACTCTTCAAAGCGGGTTGCAATGTTGAGGCGCAGTTCTTCATTTTCCTTGCTCAACTTGAGCGCGTCGCTAGCGGAATTACCCTGCTTGGCCGGCTTGTCCCCTGCTTTATCTTTGCTTCGCGCTATTCCCGTCTTTGTCTTGGCTTTCGTTACTTGGGGTTGTGGTTGTTGTAGCATCTCTTTTCCTGGCACAGCACTGTGTTATTCAAAATTCAAGGAACGGGGGCGACCCGACTGCCCGCCCCGACACACCTTGCACGGTGTGAGTGGAACCGGAACCAACGGGAACTGCCTCCTGCCGCATGGCGGCAGGAGATAGGCCATTCTTACGCGACCACTTCTTCCGAAAAATCGCGGCAGGATTGGCCGCGTCCGATCCCGTAATAGGTGTAACCCTGTTGTGCCATCTGCTCCGGCTCATACAAGTTACGGCCGTCGAACACGACCTTATTGCGCAGCATGCTCATCGCCTCGAAAGCAGGCACGCGGAAGTGCTTCCACTCGGTGCAAATGACGAGTGCATCCGCATCCTTCAGCACTGCTTCCTTGGTGCCGAGCAGCGTCAGGTCGTCGCGGTGGCCGTAGATGTGCTGCGTTTCGTTCATCGCTTCCGGATCGTAGGCCTGCACGCGCGCGCCCGCTTCCCACAGGGCTTCGATGAGGGTACGGCTTGGCGCTTCGCGCATGTCGTCGGTGTTCGGCTTGAAGGCCAAGCCCCAGATCGCGAAGGTCATGCCCTTCAGTTTCGCCGCACCGCCGAAGTGTTCGCAGATGAGTTGGAACAGGCGCTGCTTCTGGCGGTAGTTGACCGATTCAACGGTCGACAGCAAGCGCGCGTGATAGCCCACTTCCTCAGCCGTCCGGGCCAGCGCCTGGACATCTTTCGGGAAGCACGAACCGCCGTAACCGCA
>DAMABW010000060.1:15483-15987 GCA_031999925.1 Massilia sp.
GTAGCCGATACGCGGGTCCGAGCCGATACCGTTACGGACTTTTTCCATGTCCGCGCCCAGGCGTTCGGCGATGTTGGCCAGCTCGTTCATGAAGCTGATCTTGGTCGCCAGCATGGCGTTGGCGGCGTATTTCGTCAGTTCCGCCGAGCGGATATCCATGACGATGATGCGATCGTGGTTGCGGTTCATCGGCGCATACAGTTCGCGCATCGCCTGTTCCACGGCCGGGCTCTCGGTACCGATGATGATGCGGTCCGGCTTCATGCAGTCGGCCACGGCGGCGCCTTCCTTCAGGAACTCCGGATTCGACACGACGTCGAACTTGTGGCTCGAACCGCGGGCGTCGAGCGCCGCCTTGATGGTGGCTTTCACCTTGTCCGCCGTACCGACCGGCACGGTCGACTTGTCAACGATGATCCGGTTGCCGGTCATGTAGTGGCCGATGGTCTGGGCGACCGCCAGCACGTATTTCAGGTCGGCCGAACCGTCTTCGCCAGGATGCGT
>DAMABW010000061.1:0-15983 GCA_031999925.1 Massilia sp.
CTTCGCCACTTGCTCCGGCGGGCCGGCACAAACGACCTTCCCCCCTTCGTCGCCGGCGCCGGGACCGATGTCGACCACCCAATCGCAGGCCGCCACCACGCGCATCGTGTGCTCGACCACCACCACCGTGTTGCCGGCATCGACCAGGCGCTGCAGTTGGACGATCAGGCGGTCGACGTCGGACGGGTGCAGGCCGGTGGTCGGTTCGTCCAGCACATACAAGGTGTTGCCGCGTCCGGCGCGCTGCAGCTCGGTGGCCAGCTTGATGCGCTGGGCTTCGCCGCCCGACAGTTCCGTGGCCGGCTGGCCCAGGCGCAGGTAACCCAGCCCGACTTCGCGCAACACTTCCAGCGAGCGTTCGACCAGCGCCTCGCCCTGGAAGAATTCGTAGGCGGCATCGACCGTCATGCCCAGCACCTCGGCGATATTGCGGTCCTTGTAGGTCACTTCCAGCGTCTTGGCGTTGTAGCGCGCGCCCTCGCACACTGGGCAAGGCGCATACACGCTGGGCAGGAACAGCAGCTCGACCATCACCGAACCTTCGCCCGCGCAGTTCTCGCAGCGGCCCTTGGCGACATTGAAGGAAAAGCGGCCGGCGTCGTAGCGGCGCGATTTCGCCATCTTGGTGGCGGCGAACAGCTTGCGCACCTGGTCGAACAGGCCGGTGTAGGTGGCCAGGTTCGAGCGCGGCGTGCGGCCGATCGGCTTCTGGTCGACGCGCACCATGCGGCGGATGCTCTCCATGCCGGCGGCGATGCGCCCCTCCAGCGGCAGCGCGGCTTCCTGTTCCAGTTCGTCGCCTTCCTCGGCTTCGGCGGCGGGAGCCCCCTGCCCCAGTTCCTTCGACACCAGCTCGACCAGCACCTGGCTCACCAGGCTCGATTTGCCGGAACCCGAGACGCCGGTCACGGCGGTCAAGACGCCGAGCGGGAAGTCGACGTCGAGCTTGTCCAGGTTGTTGCGGGTGACGCCTTCCAGGCGCAACTGGCCGACGGGTTCGCGGCGCGTGCGTGCCTCGGGCGGCGCATCGTCGAACAGGTAGCGCCGCGTTTGCGACGCTTCGATTTGCTTCAGGCCCTCGGGCGGACCGCTGTACAGCACTTCGCCGCCACGCTCGCCGGCGGCCGGGCCGACGTCGACGATCCAGTCGGCGCAGCGGATCACGTCCAGCGCGTGCTCGACCACGAACATCGAGTTGCCCGACGCTTTCAATTGGTCGAGCGCCGTGAGCAGCGCCTCGGTGTCGGCCGGGTGCAGGCCGGCCGAGGGCTCGTCCAGCACATACACGACGCCGAACAGGTTCGAGCGCACCTGCGTGGCCAGGCGCAGGCGCTGCAGTTCGCCGGGAGAGAGCGTCGGCGTGCTGCGCTCCAGCGCCAGGTAGCCCAGGCCCAGCGCCAGCAGCACGTCCAGGCGCGCGACCAGGTCTTCGGCGATGCGGCGTGTGACGATCAGCTGCTCGGGGTGCAGTTTGGCGCGGCGCGTATCTTTTGGCGCCTCGCCGGCGGCGTAAGGCTGGAGCAGCGCGTGCAGGCGCGCCATCGGCATGCGCGAGATATCGGTGATGTCGACGCCGGCAAAGGTCACCGACAGCGCTTCCTGGCGCAGGCGTTTCCCCCGGCACAGCGGACACTCGGTACTGACCATGTAGCGCGCCACGCGTTTCTTCATCGAGGCGCTTTCGGTGGTGGCGAAGGTCTGCATCACGTAGCGCTTCACGCCGGTGAAGGTGCCCTGGTAGCTGGGCGGGTCCTTGCGTTTCAGGGCGCGTTTCGTTTCCTCGGGCGTGAGGCCGGCATAGACCGGGACGGTGGGCGTTTCATCGGTGTACAGGATCCAGTCGCGGTCTTTCTTCGGCAAGTCGCGCCAGGGCGTATCGACGTCGTAGCCCATGGTCACCAGGATGTCGCGCAGGTTCTGGCCGTGCCAGGCCGGCGGCCAGGCGGCGACCGCGCGCTCGCGGATGGTGAGCGTATCGTCGGGCACCATCGATTGCTCGGTCACTTCGTACACGCGGCCCAGGCCCGAGCACTCGGGACAGGCGCCTTCGGGGGTGTTCGGGGAGAAGGACTCGGCGTACAGGAGCTCCTGGCCTTCCGGGTAATCGCCGGCGCGCGAGTACAGCATGCGCAGGGAGTTCGACAGGGTGCTGACGCTGCCGACCGACGAGCGCGTGGTGGGCGAACCGCGCTGCTGCTGCAGAGCGACCGCCGGCGGCAGGCCGTCGATCTCGTCGACTTCGGGCACCGGCATCTGGTGGAACAGGCGGCGCGCATAGGGCGATACCGATTCCAGGTAGCGGCGCTGGGCTTCGGCGTACAGCGTGCCGAAGGCGAGCGAGGATTTGCCGGAGCCGGAAACGCCGGTGAAGACGACCAGGGCGTCGCGCGGGATCTCGAGGCTGACGTTCTTCAGGTTGTGTTCGCGCGCGCCGCGCACGCGCACGTAGCCGGGGCGGCCCTGGCCGGATTGGGGGGTGGTGGCGGTGGTGTCCTCGGCTTTCCTGCGCATTGCTGTTCATCCGGTGGTTCGTTGGTGTCATTAAAACGCGATCGGACGATGGGTGACGGTGCGGTGACACACGCTATGACGGCTCGCGACGGTTTGGCCGTTGTCGGGTGGGCTCTTGAGCCCACGCGGTACGGCGCTTGCATATGGCGCGGCATGCACCAGGCCGATATGCCGGCGTAGCGGGTTCCAGGTCAAGGCCGCGTTGACGCATCCGGTGAGACAGCGTGGGCTCGAGAGCCTACGCCGGCCGCGCCCACCCTACGAACGACCTCTTCCATTCCGGCATCGCCTTTGAAATTCGCCGCCACTGCCCGGCACCTGGCGGGCAAGCCCTCGTCATCGAGCAACTGCTCAAGGCACCGCAACAAGCGTCCCTGCGTCAAGCGCGTGGCCGGCAAACTCCGCCCCACGCCCAGCGCCGCGACGCGCGCTCCATTGTCGAACTGGTCGTGCGCCAGCGGCACCACCAGCTGCGGCGTGCCGGCATGCAACGCCTCCGCCGTGGTCCCGATCCCGCCATGGTGCACCAGCACCGCCACATGCGGCAGCAGCGCGCGCAGCGGCACATACTCCTGCCACAGCACATGCCGGGGCAACTCGGCAGGCAGTTGGTCCCGATGCGGCGTCAGGAAAATCGCGCGCTCGCCCAGCAGCCGCGAGGCCTCGATCGCGTGCGCGAAGTAGGCCCGCGCCTGGCGGTTGCCGGTGCCCGGCGTGAACACCAGCGTGCGCCCGCCCTGCCCCAGGAACTGGCGTAGCTCGGCGGACAGTTCCGCATGCGGATTCGGGTCGTACAAGGGAAAGCCCGTGCGCAGCATCGGTTGCGGCCAGTCCGGCTGGGTCGGCGCGAACCACGCCGGGAACAGCCCGATCGACCAATCCGGAATCGCAAAGATATGGTCCATCAGCGATCCTGCCGGCGCCAGCCCGGCGGCGCGCCGCTGCGCGTTCACGTCGGGCATCGCGATCGGATCGATCAAATACTTGACCGCCGTGCGCCACAGCCAGCGGCGCGCGCCATGCGGCACCCAGCGCGGCACGCGGTATGGGCCGAGCAGCAACGGGTCGTACACGGTCGGGATGTTCGAGGGCGCGAGAAACACGGCGGCAATGCGCAGGCCGGGCCGCGCCGCGCGGCACAGGTCCGCTTCGGGCAAGGCCAGCGGATGGACCACCATCGTGCATGGCTCATCCGGCGGCAATGCTGCCATGAGGCCCGGCACCAGCGCCATGGCCGGCCGGGTGGCCGCCCACACGACGCCGAAGCCGCGCGTCGGATGCCAGAGGTCGGGATGGTCGAGCACGGCCTCGTCGGCCGGCAAGCCATGGAAAGGCAGGCCGGCGTCAACCACATACGGCCCGTGCTGGTCCGGCCCGAGGAAGCTGACCTTGTGCCCTGCTTCGCGCAGCGCGAGGCCCATCTTCAGGAAGGGAAACAGGTCGCCGGCCGAACCGATCGTCACCAGGACGATGTGGCTGGCCGGGGCGGCCGGGGCGGGAGTACGGGCGATGTTCACGTCCGGCGCTCCCGTGCTCGCCATTACGGAATCAGCCGCTCGGCGCGCAGGCGCGCGAACAGGTCGAAGAAGGACGCGTCGGTGGCTTGATAGGCGCTGAAGCCGAGGCGGCGGCTGTTGGCCATGTCGGTCATCACTTCCAGCGGACGGCCGAGGTCGAGATCGGTGTGCCAGGCCGAGGCCAGGCGGCCGAGGTCGGCTTCCGCCAGGTCGTACTTGGCGGCGATCCCGCGCCAGGTATCGGCATCGTCCGCCATCGCCGCTTCGAGCGGCTGCATCGTGCCGTTGAAGCCGGCCGCTTCCACGCCGAACCACTCGGCCAGCTTCGGCCACAGCCAGCTCCAGCGGAACACGTCGCCGTTGACGATGTTGAAGGCTTCGTTCTTCGCCGCATCGGTATCGGCGGCCCAGGCCAACTGCTTGGCCAGCATGCGCGCATCGGTCACGTCGGATAGCCCCTTCCACTGCGCTTCCGAACCCGGGAACTGGAAGGGACGCCCGGTTTCCTTGCAGATGGTGGCGTAGACGGCCAGCGTGGTACCCAGGTTCATGGCATTGCCGACGGCCAGGCCGATGATAGTGTGCGGGCGGTGGATGCTCCAGGTGAAGCGGTCGCGCGCGGCGGCGGCATAGACTTCGTCTTCCTGGGCATAATAAAAGTTTTCCAGCGGCAGGCGCGGCTGGCTTTCGCGCAGCGGCGTGTCGGGCAAGGTGCCCGAGCTGGCATAGGCCTCGAAGGGGCCGAGGTAGTGCTTCAGGCCGGTGACCAGGGCCACGTGGCGCAGGCTTTGTTGCGGCGACAGCGCATCGAGCAGGTTGCGCACCAGGGCGGCATTGACACGAATATTCTCGGCTTCGGTGTCCTGGCGCATCCAGGTGGTGATGAAGACGTGGGTCGGCGCGACATCCTGCAATGCCGTCGCCAGCCCGGCCGGATCCATCAGGTCGGCGGCGACGTGGTGTATGCCCGGCAAGTCTTTCGGTGCGCGGCGCGACAGGCCGACTACATCCCAGCCATTCGCGAGCAGTTCGCGTGCGAGGTGGTTGCCGCCGATGCCGGTGACGCCGGCGATCAAAGCTGTCCGTTTCATCTTTTCCTTTTCGCTACAAGTAAAGCCTATTCTACTTGGGCAGGAAAAAGGACGTCGGCGCCGCTGGAATCGGCGCCGCGGTCGGGTGGATCAGATTGCTGCCGGCAGGCTCTGGCTGTAGCGGTTCGGACGGCCTTCCTGGGCCATGAACACGATCAGGATGATCCAGCCGATGAAAGGAACGAACCAGATCAGCTGCCACCAACCGCTGCGGTCGGTATCGTGCAGACGGCGGGAACCGGCGGCGAGCACGGGCAGGAGCGTGGCCAGGTTGAACAGGATACCGACGGTGTTGCTGATGACATTCGCCGCCAGGCCGCCGAGGAACAGGAACAGCATGAACCACCAGTATTCGGAGCGCACGGCGGTGCCCTCGAAGTTGGCGTATTTGTTGAAACAGGTAGAAATCGATTCGGTAAACGTCATGCTGGCTCTTTCGGATTCGCAGGTGTGCTACACGTTGATATAAAAACCACGCTCGTAGTATGTCATGCTGACAAACATTGCGCTACAACATGCTCAGCCGCTGCTGCGCGCATAGCTGGCCGTCAGCATCTCCCATTGGTGGCCTTCCGGCTCGTTCCAGTAGATACCGCGTCCGCCATAGCTGGTGTCGACCTGATGGTCCACCGGACCGCGCACGCTGCTGCGCCAGGGGATGCCGGCCGCCTCGATGCGCGCCAGGATGGCGTCGAACTCGGCATCGTTCACGCGGAAGCAGAAGTGCTCGACGGGAAAGGGACCGTCGACCCCGATGAAGTCCAGCGTCAGGCCCCGGTTGATGTGCACCGGCGAAAACACGCCGAACTGCTCGGCTTCCCAAGGGACGTCGAGCAGTTGCGCCAGCAGGCGCGCCGCGGCATGGCGGTCGCGCGCGGAAACGATGAAGTGATCCAGTTCGATCATGTTTCCTCCTGCTTGCGGCGTGGTACGTCTTACGGCAGCAGGCGCCCTTCGATGGAATCGTCGAGCGTCTTGCCGATGGCGGCGCCGACCAGCATCTTGGCGCCGGCCACGGCCTGGCCGTGCTTGTTGTCCCAGTAATAGCCGGCACGCGGCGTCACGCCGATGACGGTGATACGCGGGTCGTCTTCGCCCTCGGTGAACCAGGTCTTCAGGGTGAAGTCCCAGAGTTCCTTGATCTTCGCCTTGTCCTGTGAGATCGTCGCGACGCCGTCGAGTTCCAGGAAGCCGGCGTGCTTGTCGGCCTGGAAGTAGAGCTTCACGTTCGGGTCGGCCTTCAGTTCGGCGTTCTTGTGGCTGTCGATGGCGCTCATGAACCACAGGGTGCCGTCGTCGTCGGCCTGCAGCACGCTCATCGGACGCACGCCGCGGCTGTCGCCCAGGCTGCCATGGGTGGTGAAGAAACAGGTCTTGGCGTCGTCGGCCATTTCCTTGATGCGGGCCCGGGCATCGTTGCCGTGCAAGTCCTTGCGGTTCTGTTCGGGCTGCTGTTTGTTGATCGAATCCATGGGTTCTCCTTCGTTGGTAACGATGGGTCACCTTAGCTCGTCAAGGCGCGTCCGTATGTGCCCTGCTTCACGCGGGCGGTCGCATCGTCAGCCGCCCTGCCCTTCGCTACGGGTGCGCGGGTATTCGGGCAGGCCATCGTGCAGCTGCATCCAGGGCAGGCGCTCGGCCACGAAGGTATGGTCGCCGAGGGCGATGGCAGCCGGGTCGTCGAGGGTGGCGGTGGAGATGTCGAGCTCGTCGGGGTAGCGGTCGTCCTGGTAGGTCAGCGTGGTGCCGCAGGTCGAGCAGAAGCTGCGCAGGACGTGGTCGCTGGAGCGGAAGGTGGTAGCGTTGCCTTGTGAGAAGCGGAACTTGTCCATCGCGGCGCTGATCCAGGCGACTGCCGGGGCGCCGGCGATGCGGCGGCAGTCGCTGCAGTGGCACAGGGTGCTGTTGAAGGTGTCGCCGTCGATGACGTAGCGTACTGCGCCGCAAAAACATCCGCCCTGCAGGATCATGGTGGTCTCCGGTGGGAAGCTCGTGATGTGCAGGATAAGTCAGGTGCGGGAGGGGTTCAAGCGGTGTTCAAATGGCGCGACCGAGGCATGGTTTGTAGACCGTGCATATGCCCGTCAACGCGTGGGCACGTTCGGTTAAAAGGCCCCCAGCCTTTTAACCCCCACCCTACCGTATCGGAAGTCACAGGCCGATGATACGTAGGGTGGGCCGGGCCGCGCTAGGCGCCCCGTGCCCACGCGGAAATGAGAACAGTGTTGACGCCGCCGCCAGCTTTACAGGAAGCGATCCAGGATCTTCCGGCTTCCCTTGTCGATCTTGAACATATCCCGCACCAGGAAGTTGATCCCATGGCTGTCCGCAATCAGTAGCGAGGCCTCGCCAACACGCCGGATATCCTCGTCCACCTTTAGCACGAACTCGGTCTCGCCCCGGTCCGTCTTCACATACCAGGTGCAAGGCGTCGCGAAACTCGACACGCTGCGGATGGTCTCGATCTCGGGAATGAATTCGCGCCCTTCGAGTTCCTCGGTGATCAAGGCGCGGATCGCTTCCGGCTGCTCGGCCAGGTCGTCGATCCAGGCCACTTCCTTGCCGCCGTCGCGCACCAATGAAATGCCGCGCGTCGGCGCCTGGATCGGGAAGGCGCGCACCGGGATCACGCCAACGACATCCTCGCCCTCGGCGCTCGTGAACACCAGTTTGCCGAACGCGTCGCGGCGCAGTTGAATGGGATTGCTCATGCTTTAGTCGTCCTTGTTGGCGTCGTCCATGTCCTGGTCGACATTGCGCGCCTGCGCTTCATACAGCCGGTGGTAGGCGCCTTCGCGCGCCATCAATTCGTCGTGGCTGCCCTCTTCCACCACCACGCCGCGGTCGAGCACGACCAGGCGGTCGGCGCGGTGCAGCGTCGACAGGCGGTGGGCAATCGCAATCGTGGTGCGGCCCTGCACCAGGTTGTCGAGCGCCTTCTGGATTTCCTTTTCGGTTTCCGAGTCCACCGACGAGGTCGCTTCGTCGAGGATCAGGATCGGCGGGTCGATCAGGAGTGCGCGCGCAATCGAGATGCGCTGGCGCTCGCCGCCCGACAAGCCCTGGCCACGCTCGCCGACCATCGAGTCGTAGCCCTGCGGCAGGCGCAGGATGAATTCGTGGGCGTGGGCGGCACGCGCGGCGGCGATGATTTCCTCGCGCGTCGCATGCGGCTTGCCGTAGGCGATGTTCTCGGCAATCGTGCCGAAGAACAGGAAGGGTTCCTGCAGCACCAGGCCGATATTCCGGCGGTAGTCGGCCACGGCGAACGAGCGGATATCCACGCCATCGAGCAGGATCGCGCCTTCGGCCACGTCGTAGAAGCGGCAGATCAGGTTCACCAGCGTGCTCTTGCCCGAGCCGCTGTGCCCGACCAGGCCCACCATTTCGCCGGCCTTGATGTTCAACGAAATGCCGCGGTTCACGGCGCGGTTGCCGTAGCGGAAACCGACTTCGCGCAGCTCGATGTTGCCCTGCACTTCAGGAACCTTGGCAGGCGTCACCGGGTCCGGCACGCTCGACACATGGTCGAGGATGTCGAAGATGCGCTTGGCGGCCGAAGCGGATTTTTGCGTCACCGACACGATGCGGCTCATCGAATCGAGCTTCACGTAGAAGCGGCCGCTGTAGGCGATGAAGGCGGTCAGCGTGCCGACCGTGATGTCGCCCTGCGACACCTGCCAGATGCCGAAGATCCAGATCACCAGCAGCCCCAGTTCGGTCAGCAGCGACACCGTCGGCGAGAACAGCGACCACACCCGGTTCAGCTTGTCGTTGACGGCCAAATTGTGCTTGTTGGCCTCGCGGAAGCGCAGTGCTTCGCGCTTTTCCTGGGCAAAGGCTTTCACCACGCGGATGCCGGGAATCGTATCGGCCAGCACGTTGGTGACTTCGCCCCAGACGCGGTCGATCTTCTCGAAACCGGTGCGCAGGCGGTCGCGCACGACGTGGATCATCCAGGCGATGAAGGGCAGCGGCACCAGTGTCACCAGCGCCAGCCAGGGGTTCATGCTGAACAGGATCACGCCGGTCATGATGATGAGCAGCACGTCCGACAGGAAGTCGAGCAGGTGCAGCGACAGGAAGACACTGATCCGGTCCGAGCCGCTGCCGATGCGGCTCATCAGGTCGCCGGTACGCTTGCCGCCGAAGTATTCCAGCGACAGGCGCAGCAGGTGTTCATAAGTCGTGGAACGCAAGTCGGCGCTGATGCGTTCGGAAGCGAGCGCCAGCACATAGGTCTTGCCCCAGCCCAGGGCCCAGGCCAGCATCGACGCGCCGAACAGGCCGCCCATGTACAGCCAGACGAGCGAGTTGTCGATGGTCTGGCCGTTCTGGTACGGGATCAGCACATTGTCCATCAGCGGCTTGGTCAGGTACGGCGGGATCATGTGCGCCGCCGTCGAGCCCAGCATCAGCAGGAAACCCACCAGCAGCTGCACCTTGTAGGGCCGGGCGAAGCGCCACAGGCGGAACAGGGTCCAGGTGGATGGCGGCGTGTGCAGCACCTTGGTGCAGATCGGGCAATCTTCCTGGTCGGGCTCGAGGGGCGCCTTGCAGCTCGGGCAGGTGTGGGTCTCGGGCGGCTGCACGGCCACGCCGGTCAGTACGCTCTTCATCTGGTCCGTAAAGGCATCGACCACGCGGATGGCGTGCAGGTTCTGACCCAGGGTAAAGCGCCAGGACGCCAGGCGGCCCTGTTCATCCACCAGTTCCAGGTGGCCGACGCCGGCATGGTCGTGGTGCTGGAGGGCCAGGCCGGGGCGGTAGGCCCAGTCGCGCCAGGCGGTTTCGCCGGGGGCAAGGCTCAGCAAACGGCGGTTCGTGACGACCAGGATGCCCTTCACGAAACGTAATTTCGCATCGAGGTCAACCTCCACGCTACTTAAAACGTTTTCCCCTGGTGCAAGCTGTTTCCGAACGTCACCCTGCCAGGCATCGGGCAGGAAACTGGCGGGTGCCGCCAGCGAAGTCGGAATAGCAGGTTGTTGAGTTGTCATTGTGTGGTGCAGCCTTGGTCAGGCAAGTTCTGAATAAGGGGGTAACGCGGTGACCGGCTCAGCGGTTTACGTAGAACGTGGAAATATTCTTCGCTGGCGGTGTGATTACCGTAGCACGGCGCCCGGGAAACCGGTGCCGGATAGGAAATAAGGCCGCGAGTATATAACACGGCGCACCGCAGCATCTCGCGCAGCATGGCGATTCGGTGCGGTAGCGCACAGGCAGAAAAACATAGGCAACGCCATCATGGTAGTCGTGCAGACACCGGCGGCAAGACATCGATACATGACGAAAAAGAACGACATCAAGTTTCTCCGTGTGACCCATTTGCGCGGCCCGAACATCTGGACCTACCGTCCCGTGCTCGAGGCCTGGCTCGACATCGGCGAGCTGGAGGACTTCCCCTCGAACTTGTTACCCGGGTTCACCGAACGGCTGACCGCCTGGTTGCCGGGCCTGATCGAACACCGCTGCGGCGTCGGCGAGCGCGGCGGCTTCATCGAGCGCCTGCATAGCGGCACCTGGGCCGGCCACATCCTCGAGCACGTCGTGCTGGAACTGCAGAACATGGCCGGCATGAAGACCGGCTTCGGCAAGACCCGCTCCACCGGCGAACATGGCGTGTATAAAATGGCCTTCCGCACGCGCGATGCCGTGGTCGGCCGCGCCGCCCTGGAAGCCGGCCACCGCCTGCTGATGGCGGCAATCAACGACGAAGCCTTCGACATGGCCGGCACCGTCAGCCGCCTGACCGACCTGGTCGACCGCTACTGCCTGGGCCCGTCCACCGCCAACATCGTCGACGCCGCCACCGACCGCCGCATCCCCTCGATCCGCCTGACCGAAGGCAACCTGGTGCAACTCGGCCACGGCGCCGCCCAGCGCCGCATCTGGACCGCCGAAACCGACCGTACCAGCGCCATCGGCGAAAGCATTGCCAGCGACAAGGACCTGACCAAGAGCCTGCTCGCCTCGTGCGGCGTGCCGGTGCCGGAAGGCGCCCTGGTACGCAGCGCGGCAGCCGCCTGGGAAGAAGCCCAGGACATCGGCCTGCCGGTGGTGGTCAAACCCGTCGACGGCAACCATGGCCGCGGCGTGACCCTGAACCTGATGACGGAGGCCGACGTACACGCCGCCTACGCCATCGCATCAACGGAAGGCGACAGCACCGCCGTGCTGGTCGAGCGCTTCATCCCCGGCAACGAGCACCGCCTGCTGGTGGTCGGCAAGAAGGTCGTGGCGGCCGCCCGCGGCGAAGCACTGTGGGTCACGGGCGACGGCAAGTCCACGGTCGCCCAACTGTGCGACAGCCAGATCAACATCGACCCGCGCCGCGGCGACAGCGAGGAATTCCCGCTCGGCCGCATCGACACCAAGGACCCAGTGATCCTGCTCGATTTGCAGCGCCAGAGCCTGACGCCGGACGCGGTCCCGCAGGACGGCCAGCGCGTGCTGATCCAGCCGAACGGCAACGTCGCCGACGACGTGACCGGCATCGTGCATCCGGACGTGGCCCACGCCGCCGCCCTGGCCGCGCGCGTGGTCGGCCTCGACATCGCCGGCATCGACCTGGTCTGCGAAGACATTTCCAAGCCCCTGCTTGAACAGCGCGGCGCCATCATCGAAGTCAATGCCAGCCCCGGCCTGCTGGCCCACATCAAGCCGGCCAGCGGCGAGCCGCGCAATGTGGGCGCCGCCATCGTCGAGCACCTGTTTGCGGCTGAAGAATCGGGCCGCATCCCGATCGTCGGGGTCACCGGCACCCTGGGCAGCAGCCTGATCGCGAAACTGCTGGGCTGCCTGCTGAACGCGGCCGGCAAGCATGCCGGCGTGGCGAACGGCGAAGGCCTCTACCTCGATGGCCGCCAGGTGCAGAAAGGCGATTGCACCGGCTTTGCCGCCGGCGAACGCCTGCTCATCAACCGCAACATGGAAGCGGCCGTGTTCGAATCGAACGCGCGCAGCATCCTGACGGAGGGTCTGCCCTACGACCGCTGCTCGGTGGGCGTGGTGACCGACATGGGCAAGCTCGACGACGTGCGCGACCTGCACATCAACGACGATGAGGCGCTGGCCAACGTGGTGCGCAGCCAGGTCGACGTGATCCTGTCCAGCGGCGCGGCCGTGCTGAATGCGGCCGATCCGGAAGTGGTGAAGCTGGCCGAACTGTCGGACGGCCGCGTGATCTTCTACGGCATGGACGAGCATAACCCCGTGATGGCGGCGCACCGCGCGGCCGGCGAGCGTGTCGTGTTCGCGCGCGACAACCGCATCATGCTGGCCGACGGAGCAGAAGAAACTGCCCTGCTCGACCTCGCCAAGATCAAGCCGGCCACCGTCAAGCATCCTGCCAGCGTGCTGGCCGCGACGGCCGCCGCCTGGGCGCTGGGCCTGCCGCACGACCTGATCTGCGGCGGCCTGCGCGCCTTCGACGCCACGCCGAAGAAAACGATTTATTGAAGAAGAGCGGCCCGGTTCGCTGAACCTGGCAGCCGCCCGCCGCCCCGCGTCAAGGGGGCGGCCCACACTTAAGGATTACAGTTTTATGGAAGTATCTCGCGTACGGGCCCTGCGTGGCCCCAATCTCTGGAGCCACCACACCTCGGTCGAGGCGATCGTCGCCTGCACGCCGGAAGAAGAATCGATCGGCACCCTGCCCGGCTTCGAGACGCGCTTGCGTTCCCGCTTCCCCCAGCTCGGCCAGCTGCAGCCGCTCGGCCACGACGACACCATCCCGCTGGCCCACGTACTCGAAGTGGTCACGCTCGACCTGCAGGCGCAGGCCGGCTGCCCGGTCACCTTCAGCCGCACCACCGCCACCCTGGAACGCGGCATCTACCAGGTGGTGGTCGAATACAGCGAGGAAGACGTCGGCCGCCTGGCCCTCACGCTGGCGGAAAACCTGATCGCAGCCGCGCGCAATGACGCGCCTTTCGATTTGCAGGATGCCCTCACCCAGCTGCGCGACCTCGACGAAGACGTGCGCCTCGGCCCGTCCACCGGCTCGATCGTGCAGGCCGCCGTGGCCCGCAACATCCCCTTCCGCCGCCTGACCGAAGGCAGCCTGGTGATGTTCGGCTGGGGCAGCAAGCAGCGCCGCATCCAGGCCGCCGAGATCGACGCCACCGGCGCGATCGCCGAAACCATCGCCCAGGACAAGGAACTGACCAAGAAGCTGCTCGACGCCGCCGGCGTGCCGGTGCCGCACGGCCGCACCGTGACGGACCCGAATGATGCCTGGGCCGCGGCCCAGGAGATCGGCCTGCCGGTCGTGGTCAAGCCGAAGGACGGCAACCAGGGCAAGGGCGTGACGGTCAACATCACCACCAAGGAACAGATCACCGCCGGCTTCATTGCTGCCAGCGAATTCCGCGACGACATCATGGTCGAGCGCTACCTGCCGGGCCACGATTACCGCCTGCTGGTCATCGGCGACAAGCTGGTGGCCGCTGCACGCCGCGAACCGCCGAACGTGACCGGCGACGGCGTGCACACCGTGCGCCAGCTGGTCGACATCGTCAACCAGGACCCGCGCCGCGGCAATGGCCACTCGACCTCGCTGACCAAGATCCGCTTCGACGACATCGCCCTGGCCAGCCTGTCCACGCAGGGCATGGACGCCGACTCGGTGCCGCCCAAGGGCAAGCGCGTCATCCTGCGCAACAACGCGAACCTGTCGACCGGCGGCACCGCCACCGACGTCACCGACGACGTGCATCCGGAAGTGGCGGCGCGCGCGATTGCCGCCGCCCACATGGTCGGCCTCGACATCTGCGGCGTCGACCTGGTGTGCGACAGCGTCCTGAAACCGATCGAAGACCAGAATGGCGGCGTGGTCGAAGTGAACGCCGCACCGGGCCTGCGCATGCACCTGGCGCCCTCGTTCGGCAAGCCGCGCGCCATCGGCGAAGCCATCGTCGACATGCTGTATGAAGATGGTGACGACGGCCGCATCCCGGTGGTCGCCGTCACCGGCACCAACGGCAAGACCACCACGGTGCGCCTGATCGCGCACCTGCTCACCGCCTCCGGCCTGCGCACCGGCATGACGAATACCGACGGCGTCTACATCGAAGGCCGCCGCATCGACAGCGGCGACTGCAGCGGCCCGCGCAGCGCGCGCAACGTGCTGTTGCACCCGGACGTCGACGCCGCCGTGTTCGAGACCGCGCGCGGCGGCCTGCTGCGCGAAGGCCTGGCCTTCGACCGCTGCCAGGTGGCGGTGGTGACGAATATTGGCGCCGGCGACCACCTCGGCCTGAACTACATCACCACGCTCGAAGACCTCGCGGTGCTGAAACGCGTGATTGTGCAGAACGTCGCCGAAGGCGGCATGGCCGTACTGAACGCCGCCGACCCGACCGTGGCCGACATGGCCAACTTCACCCGTGGCGACGTCACCTTCTTCGCCCAGGACGGCAACCTGCCGCTGATGGCCATGCACCGCGCACAAGGCCGCCGCGCCGTGTTCGTGGAAGACGGCCACCTGGTCTGCGCACAGGGCAAGTTCGAGCACCGCATTCCGCTGGCGGACGTGCCGATCACCCGCGGCGGCGTGATCGGCTTCCAGGTCGAGAACGTGATGGCCTCGGTGGCCGCGGCCTGGGGCGTCGGCATCGACTGGGACAAGATCGCCCTCGGCCTGCGCACCTTTGTCGGCGAGAGCGACAATGCGCCGGGGCGTTTCAACGTGTTCGACTATCGCGGCGCGACGCTGATCGCGGACTACGGCCACAATCCGGATGCGATCGCGGCGCTGGTGTCGGCCGTGGAGAACATGCCGGCCAAACGCCGTTCGGTGGTGATCAGCGGCGCGGGCGATCGCCGCGACCAGGACATCACCCAGCAGACCGAGATCCTCGGCGCGGCGTTCGATGAGGTGCTGCTGTATGAAGACCAGTGCCAGCGCGGGCGGGCCGATGGCGAAGTCGTGGCGCTGCTGCGCCAGGGCTTGCAGGGCGCGTCGCGTACCTCGCATGTGGAAGAGATCTACGGCGAGTTCGTGGCGATCGACCGCGCGCTGGAGCGCTTGTCGGATGGGGACCTGTGCCTGATCCTGATCGACCAGGTGGATGACGCCTTGGCGCACATCGCCAAGCGTGTCGCTGAGGCATAATGCGTGAATGGCGCATCGGTGCGATGGCATCGATGACGCTTGATACGGTAGGGTGGGCGCCCCGTGCCCACGCTACGTTTGACACGTCAACAATACGTGCACCCGTCGCCAATCCGGCCAAAACACACCTATGCTCGCACCCGAACAATTCCTGGGCTTCCTGCTCGCCGCTGTCCTGATCACCGCCTCCCCCGGCCCCGACAACCTGATGGTCCTCGGCCTGGGCATGTCGAAGGGCCGCAAGCAGGGCATGGTGTTCGGCCTCGGTTGCGCGCTCGGTTGCCTGAGCCACACGCTGCTGGCCGTGCTCGGCGTGAGCGCCCTGATCGCCGCCTCGCCGGTCGCCTTTACCGCCCTGCGCGTCGGCGGCGGCCTGTACCTGGTCTGGCTCGGCTACAACGCCCTGCGCAGCCAGGGCGGCTCGAAAACCAGCGACGGCAACGCCGCCCCGCAATCGCTGCGCAGCCTGTTCACCAAGGGCCTGGTGGCCAACGCCATCAACCCGAAGGTCGTGCTGTTCTTCCTCTCGCTACTGCCGCAATTCGTCATTCCCGCCAACGGCAACGTGCCCGGCCAGATGCTGGCCTTGGGCGTGACCTTCACCGTGCAGGCGGCGATCCTGTTCGGCCTGCTCGGCTACTTCGCCGGGGCGATTGGCGCCTGGCTGAACCGCAAACCCGGCGCCGGCAAATGGCTGGACCGGATCGCCGGCACCGTCTTCGTCGCCCTCGGCATCAAGCTGATCGT
>DAMABW010000062.1:0-15822 GCA_031999925.1 Massilia sp.
CGGAATCGGCGCTCAAGGCGCGGCAACTGGCGAGCGGCGTCGACCCCGATCATTACTCGCCGCATATCCTGCAGCGCTCGCCCTACCGTGCGGGACAGCGCGCCCTGGTCCTGGCCGGCCCGATGGATGGCCCGGCCAGTGCCGGCGCCGCGCGCTGGCTGGTGCACGAAGTGTTCGCGCCGCTGCGCGCGGCCGACCCCGCGCTCGTGCTGTACCTGGCCGGTGCGCGCCTGGCTGCGGGCGTCAGGACGCTCGCGCGCCAGCCCGGTGTCGTCGTAACCGGGGGCGTCGCCGATTTGCGTCCCTACATGGCGCATGCCGCGCTGGTACTGGCGCCGCCCGGCGGCGGGCACGCGGCGTCGATGGCGGTCCTGGCTGCGATGTCGCTGCAAAAACCGGTGCTCGGGCTGCCGCGTTCGCTCGCCGGGCTGGCCTGCCTGACGCTGCCCGAAGCCTATGCGGCGGCCGACGCGGCGGCGTTCCGGCAGCGGATCGGCGCCCTGTTGGCCGATCCCGCTGCGGCAACTGGCGGCCATGGCGCCGCCGGCGTGGGACGCGCGGCCCGAGTACGGGTGCTGCGCGAGCATGACTGGAACCTGCGCCTGGCCGGCCTGTCGGACCTGCTCGGCGCCGCCCCCCAGCCGCTTGCCAGCGCCGGCTGAGATCTTATGGGCAACCGGCCGCCAGCAGCGATCGCACACGGGGCCGCCGCGGCGCCCGCGGTCGCGCCCCTCGTCGCGCACCTGGTTTCGCGCCTCGACACGGCGGCGGCCAGCCTGCTCGACCTGGTCGACCACGCGCCGCCCGGCAGTTATCGCCACGCCGTGGTCTGCCTGGGCGGGCACAGCGCGGCACATGCCGACCTGCGCGAACGCGGGGTCGAGGTCGTGGACCTGGTGCGGCGCGCCGGTCCCGGCTTTCACGTCGCACTCTACCGCGCCCTGCGCGCATTGCGTCCCGACCTGGTCCACACCCGCCATCTCGGCAACCTCGATGGCCAACTGGTGGCGGCCCTGGCCGGCGTCAGGCTGCGTGTCCATGGCGAATACGGGCGCCAGTGGGCCGGCCAGCACGCTGCGGAATCGGGTTTCGGCGGCGGCCCGGGCAGTGCCGCGGGCGGCGCGGCGGGCCGCAAGACGCTGCGCCTGCTGCGGGTGCAGCTGCTGCGGCGGCTGCTGTGTCCACTGGTCAGGCATTACGTGGCCGCCAGCCACGAGCAGGAGCGCTGGCTGATCGAGCGTATCGGCGCCGCGCCGGGGCGCGTCACGCATATCCCGGCCGGCGTCGACAGCCTGGCATTCCACCCGCGCCTGGGGCCGCACGTGGCGGTCGGGCCGCCCGGCTTCATGCGCGACGAAGTGTTCGTGATCGGCAGCGTCGGACGCATGGATGAACAGGGCAACCACACGACCCTGGTCGATGCCTTCCTGCGCCTCATCGCGTCTCCGCATCCGGCGCACCGGCGCCTGCGCCTGCTGATCGCCGGCGACGGGCCGCTGCGGGCGGTCTGCCAGGCCACCCTGGAACGGGCCGGCGCCGGTGCGCTCGCCTGGCTGCCGGGCGAGCGCGCCGACACCGCCCGGTTGATGCGGGCGATGGACCTGATGGTCTTGCCGGCGCGCGCGGGCGGCTGCGCCGGCGCCCTGCTGGAAGCAATGGCCAGCGGCCTGCCGGTGGTGGCCACCGCGGTCGGCGCGCACCGCGAACTGGTACAACCCGGCCTGACCGGGATCCTGGTGCCGCCGCTGTCGCCCGAGATCATGGCGGCGGCGATCGCTGACTATTGCCGCATCCCCGAGATGGGCCTGCGCCACGGCGCGCGCGCGCGCGGCCAGGTGATCACCCATCACAGCCTGGCGGCGATGGTGCGCAGCCACTGCGCGGTGTACGACGCACTGCTAGAGGAGGCTGGCAGGCGTACCGGGCGCTGAGCGGCGCCCGGTCGCTCCCCTACGACATCACCAGCGGTGCCACGCTGCCGGCACGCGTGCCGTGGGTGCAGCCGTCGTGGCGCTGGCGCGCGAACCACTGCTCCAGCATCATCAGCAGCCACACGGTACGGCCGTGCAGTTCCGGGTCGTCCGGCAGGCGGCGCGACAGCAGCAGGTCGAGGAATTCGCGGCGCACGATACGGCGCCGCGCCAGGTCGTTCAGACTGTCGCAGGCAAGCGCACGCAGGCGTCCATCCGTCTGCAGCCAGCGTCCCAGCGGCAGGGCCGGCGGCGCCGCCCCGTGCGTATTCACGCCGGGAGCGAGCTCGCGCAGGACCGCCGCGAACAGCCTGCGCCGGCCGGCGCCCAGCTTGTGCAACGGGGCCAGGCGCGCCGACATCGCCACCACCGCATCGTCCAGGTAGGGATGCAGCGGTTCCAGGCCGGCCGCCGCGCAGGCGCCGGCAAAGGCCGGCAAGACGCGGCAAGGCAGGTCGAGCTGGAGCTCGAGTTCGACTTGCCGGTTGGCCGCGCTGCGCGCCTGGGCGCCCCACCACAGCGCCTCCTGCAGCGCCGCGGGCGCCCCCGGGTCCACCAGTTCCAGGAAGGCAGGTTCGAACAGCGCGGCCAGGCCATATTGATGCAGGACGTTGGCGCGGCGCAGGCGCACGGGCAGCGGCGCCAGCGACTGCTCGATGCGCTCGCGCAGCCGGGCAAACACGCCGGGCAGGCGCGCCGCCAGGCGGAACAGGAGCGGCTCGATGGCCAACTGGCGCAAGGCGCCAGGAAGCCGTTCGTAACGCCCGGGCCGGGCCAGCTCGCCGAAGCGGCGCCCGCCGCCGAACAGCTGGGCCGCGCCCTGGGCCCCGGCCAGGTGGGTCGCGCCGGCGCCACGCGCGGCCTGCGCGGCCGCGAACAGCACCACCGCCGCCGGGTCGCCGCACGGCCCGTCGCAATGCGCCGCCAGCAGCGGCACGGTCTCGGCCAGGTCGAGCGCGCCGATCAGCACCTCCTCGTGCCTGCTGCCCAGCCGGCGTGCCGCGCTGCGCGCCGGCGCCAGGGCCGCTTCGCCTCCGGGAGCGAAGCCGACGGCGACGGTCGCCAGCGGCGCGTCGCCGGTGCGGCCCAGCAGGCCGGCCAGCGCGGCACTGGCGGCGCCGCCGCCGAGCAGGACCGCCGGCGACGCCGTCCCGTCGCCGTACACCCTGTCGGCCGCGCAGCTCAGCGCATCGAGCAGTCCGGCCTGGGGCGCCGCGTCGAGCGCATGCTCGGTGAAGCGCATGCGCCAGTAGCGCAGCCGTTCGGCGCGGCCGGCGCGCAGGTGCAGGCACTCGCCGGGCGCCAGGCGGCGCTGGCCGCTGTACAGGGTACGCGGCCCCGGCAGCGCATGCAGATACAGGTAATCGTGGATGGCCTGCGGGTCGATCTCGCGTCCGGCGCCGGGGTGGCGCGCCAGGGCTTCGCTGTTGCTGGCGAACAGCAGGGTCCGGCCGACCATCTGGTAATACAGCGTGCGCGTGGCGCAGCGGTCGACCGCCAGCAGCGCTTCGGCGCGCCGCTCGTCGAGCAGCGCAAAGGCGAACTGGCCGGACAGCGCGGCGCAGGCCTTGGCGCCATGGCTGCGCCAGAGCCGGGCCACCGTTTCGGGCCGCTCGCCCCAGCAGGCGACCAGCAAGCCATCCTCGTGGTACAGGCCGGGCGCGGCCGCGCCGGCCAGCGCCACCGCGCCCAGGCTGTGGGCGGCGCAGCGTGGCGGCGGACCGCCGGCGCGCTGCAGGGGCGCTGCCATGTCGAGGACCGGCATGGCGCCCGGCTCGCGCGAAAACCAGCCGCACAGGCCGCTCATGGCGCGGCCTCGGCGAACAGCGGCGCCAGTTCGCCGGCCAGCAGCGCGCGGTCGATCTGGCCGTCGCGTGCGCGCGGCAGCGGCGCCCGGCGCACGTCGACCATGGCCGGCAGCATGTGCTGCGGCAGCCTGGCGCGGCAGGCGCCGAACAGGATGGCCGAGTCGAGCCGCGCGCCGGGGCGGGCCGTGGCCAGCACCGCGATCACCTGGCCCAGCACCGGATGCGCCACGCCGACCGCCGCCGCCTCGGCCACAAGCCCGGTGCCGACTACGATCTTCTCGACTTCGCGCGCCCGCACGCGGTAGCCGCCGGTGGTGATGGTGTCGCTGCGCGCATCCACCAGGTAGAGGTAGCCATCCATGTCCTTGCGCGCGCCGGCGCCGGGCCAGCGTCCGCTTTCGCCCAGGGCCAGGCCGGGCAGCGAGGGCAATTGGCGAAATTCCGCGCTGCTGCGCCCGGCGTCGTTCCAGTAGCCGAGCGTGACCAGCGGGCCGCGCTGGACCAGTTCGCCCGCCTCGCCCGGCGCGCATTCGCGTCCGTCGGCGCGCAGCACCAGCCAGTCGGAGTACGGCATGGCGCGGCCGATCGAGCCCGGACGCTCGTCGAGCTGGGACGGCATCAGGCAGGTCGAGCGGCAGGCGTCGCCGACGTCGTACATCAGGTGGATGCGGGTGCGCGGCAGCGCACGGCGCAGGGCATCGAGTGCGGTCCGGCCCGGGCTGCCGCCGGCGCTGGCCAGGAAGCGCAGGCAATCGGCGGCGTGGCCGAAGGCGCTGCCGGCCAGGGCTTCCCAGGTGGCAGGCAAGGCGCTCAAGCCGCTGACCTCGCCACGTTCGAGCAGCGCCACCAGGCCGGCGCTGTCGGCGGGCGCATCGAGGATGACGCTCGCGCCCGCCGACAGCGTTGCCAGCAGCGCATTCAAACCATAATCCGTATGCAGCGGCAGCGTGGCCAGGATACGGTCGCCCGCGCCCAGGTTGACGCAGCGCGCACTGGACGCGGCGCCGGCAACCAGGTTGCGCTGCGACAGCGCGCTGGCGACGGGTTCGGCGGACTGGACATCGTAGAGCAAGACGCCCAGCGCCGGCATCCCCGCCGGCGCGGCGGCGCGGCCGGCGCCGGCCAGCCAGTCGTCCCAGCCATAGCAGCGCGGACCGTTGCGGCGCGGTGCGCTCCCGCCCAGCACCACGACGCTGCGCAGCGCCGGGCAGTCGCCGAGACCGGCAGCCAAAAGGGCGGCCTGGGCGGCGCCCGTCACCAGCACCCGCGCGCCGCTGTGGCGCAGCTGGGCGCACAGGCGTGCCGGCGCCGCTCCGGGGTCGAGCGGAACGAAGGCGCAGCCGGCGTGCGAGGCGCCCAGCAGCACGGCCACGCTTTCCGGACAGGCCGGCAGGCAGATGGCGACCCGCTCGTCGCGGCCGGCGCCACTCCCGGCCAGGGCTGCCGAAACCGCCGCCATCGCCGCCGCCAGACCGGCGTAACTGACGCGCGCCGCGCCCTGGCGCAAGGCAGTGGCAGACGGCGCACGGACGGCGACGCGTTCGACCAGTTCATGGATCAGCTGAGCCATGTTTTCTCCAAAGATGCTGTAAATAAAGAATCATCATTGAGAAAATCGCGGGCGCTATCCTTGACCGGTATCAATGGATATTGCCACTGGCACTCTGTCGGTCGTCAACACGCCACGCAGGAGCGCATGTCAAATTGACATAAATGCATGTTCAATCCCGGCTACGACACGCACGTCACCGACGCGCCGCGCCGCGCCAGTGCTGGAGGTCCACGCCATGAATGCTCCGCTCTTGACCACACCGCGCGTCGAGCCCTTCTTTTTCGACGCCGAACCGGGCACGCGCTTCAGCCTGTACCACGCGCCGAATCCCCAGGTTGCCCCGCGCGGCGCCATCCTCTATGTCCACCCCTTCGCCGAGGAACTGACGCGTACGCGGCGCCTGGCGGCCCTGCAGTCGCGCGCCTTTGCCGAGCTCGGCTTTGCCGTGCTGCAGATCGACCTGTTCGGCTGCGGCGACAGCTGCGGCGAATTCAGTGCCGGCCGCTGGCACCTGTGGCGCGAAGACCTGGTGCTCGCAGCGAACTGGCTTGCCGAACGCGACAGCGGGCCACTGACCCTCTGGGGCCTGCGCCTGGGCGGCCTGCTGGCCCTGGACGTGGCGGCCCGACTGCAACCGCGCCGCCTGCTGCTGTGGCAGCCCTACCTGAGCGGACGCGCCTGCATCAACCAGTTCCTGCGCCTGTCGGAGCAATTGAAGGACCCGGCGCCCGGCGCGCCGCGCAGCACCTCGGCCCTGCGCGCGCAGTTGGCGGTACACGGGGCGATCGAGGTGGCGGGCTTCGAGGTCGCGGTGCCGCTGGTCAAGGCGATCGACGCCTGCGATGCCGCGCAACTGACGCTGCCGCCCTGCGACGTGCACTGGCTGGCCTACGCCGGCCCGGCCCCGGCGCGCGCTGCCGCCGGCGCCGCGCGCATGAAGGAGCGCTGGGCCGCGAGCGGCGCCCAGCTGCATTATTACCAGCTCGACGGCGCGCCGGATTGGAGCGGCGCCGGCCACCTCGATTGTCCCGAACTGCGCGCGGCAACCGCCACCCTGTTCGCGGGAGAGCCGACATGAAACTCGAACAGCGCGCCCTGCGTTTCAGCTCCGGCGGAAATGCCTTGATCGGCATCGTCGACGTGCCCGAGCGGCCCCTGGTGCGCGGCCTGCTGGTGCTGGCCGACAGCCGCCAGTACCGCACCGGCAGCCACCGCCAGTTCACGCTGCTGGCGCGCCTGCTGGCCGGACGCGGCGTGGCGGTGATGCGTTTCGACCGCAGCGGCGCCGGCGACAGCGAGTGCCGTGACGGCAGCACCGACGACAACGCCGACCTGGCGGCCGCGATGAAGGAATTTTTCACCCACGTGCCCGAAATGAAAGAATCTGTCATCCTGGCCGCGGGCGACGCCACCCGTTCGGCGGCCCTGTATGCGGCGGGCGACGCGCGCGTCACCGGCCTGGCGTTGTTCAATCCCGAACTGCCGGCGCCCGAGGCTGAATCGGCATCGGAAGTCGGCGCCACGCTGCGCTACATCCGGCGCTTCGCTCCCAGGGTCCTGCGGCGCCACCTGCCGGTACTGCGGGGCGTGCCGGCACGCGCCCCGGCCCTGCCGGCCGAGCTGGCAGGCGCCTTCGACGCCTACGACGGCCACATCCTGCTGGTGCTGGGCAGCGCCGATTCGGCCTACGAGCGCACCGCGCGCCTGCTGGAGCGGCGCCGCGCGCATTGCCGCCGCGTCGAGATCGCCGGGGCCGACGGGGATTTTAGCCGCAGCGACTGGCGCGAAGCGGTGGCGGCGGCCAGCACCAGCTGGCTCACCTCCTGGTAAGCGTGAGGGCCAAGCCCCGGGCAGGACGGATGGGGTGCAAATCGCTTATAGTGATGCTCTTGTACACATATTAGACTTGCCATGAAATTTGACGTCGCTATTGTCGGCAGCGGTTTGGCCGGCTTGTCGGTGGCTTTGCATCTCGCCGAAACGCGCAAGGTTGCAATCATCTCGAAACGCGCCCTCCTCGACGGCGCCAGCAACTGGGCCCAGGGCGGCATCGCCGCAGTGCTCGACTCGGGCGACAGCCACGACCAGCACATCGCCGACACCCTGGTGGCCGGCGCCGGACTATGCGACGAAGCGGCGACCCGCAGCATCGTCGAACATGGACGTGAAGCGATCGAATGGCTGATCGCGCAGGGCGTGCCCTTCACCCGCGACGCTTCCGCCGAACTCGGTTTCCACCTGACGCGCGAGGGCGGCCACAGCCAGCGCCGCATCATCCACGCCGCCGACGCCACCGGCCACGCGGTGCAGGTGACGCTGGAACAAAAGGTGCGCGCGCACCCGAACATCGCCCTGTTCGAACACCACTGCGCGATCGACGTCATCACCTCGGATAAACTCACCGGCAAAGGCGTACACAGCGCGGTTCATAGTGGACTGCCCAGCCTGGTCGGCCAGCCGCGCTGCCACGGCCTGTACGTGCAGGACGAGTCGACGGGCAAGGTATTGACCTTCGAAGCCGAGCACACCGTGCTGGCCACCGGCGGCGCGGGCAAGGTCTACCTGTACACCACCAACCCCGATACCGCCACCGGCGACGGCATCGCCATGGCATGGCGCGCCGGCTGCCGCGTGTCGAACATGGAATTCATCCAGTTCCACCCGACTTGCCTGTACCACCCGTACGCCAAGTCCTTCCTGATCACCGAGGCGATCCGCGGCGAAGGCGGCCTGCTCAAGCTGCCGCCGGAAGCCGGCGTCGCCGCCGGCACGCGCTTCATGCCGGCCCACGACGAGCGTGGCGAACTGGCCCCGCGCGACGTGGTCGCACGCGCCATCGACTTCGAAATGAAGAAGCGCGGCCTGGACTACGTCCACCTCGACATCAGCCACCAGAGTCCGGAATTCCTGCAGGAGCACTTCCCGACCATCTATGCGCGCTGCCTTGAGCTGGGCATCGACATCACGCAGGAACCGATTCCCGTGGTGCCGGCCGTGCACTTCACCTGCGGCGGCGTGGTCACCGACCTGGCCGGGCGCACCGACATCCCCGGCCTGTATGCGGTCGGCGAAACGGCCTGCACCGGCCTGCACGGCGCCAACCGCCTGGCCAGCAATTCGCTGCTCGAATGCGTGGTCGTGGGCCGTGCCTGCGCCAGCCAGATCGCCGCCGCGCCGTGCGTCGACAGCCCGGTGCTGCCGCCCTGGGACGAGAGTCGCGTCACCAACGCCGACGAGGAAGTGGTCATTGCCCACAACTGGGACGAACTGCGCCGCTTCATGTGGAACTACGTCGGCATCGTGCGCACCACCAAGCGCCTGGAGCGCGCCCAGCATCGCATCAAGTTACTGAAGGAAGAGATCGACGAGTACTACCGCAACTTCCGCATCACCCACGACTTGCTGGAGTTGCGCAACCTGGTCGACGTGGCCTCGCTGATCGTGAACAGCGCCCTGTCGCGCCACGAGAGCCGCGGCCTGCATTACTCGCGCGACTATCCCGACACCCTGCCGAAAGCCCTGCCGAGCGTGCTGACGCCGGCGCGCCGCTAGGCCGCTCAGGACCATGAACCGCAAGCTCAGCGCTTCCACCGCCCTGCTCCTGACCGTGCCGCCTGTGCTCTGGGCCGGCAACGCCATTGTCGGCCGCCTGGTGCGCGACGCGGTGCCGCCGATGACGCTGAACCTGCTGCGCTGGAGTATCGCGCTGCTGGTGCTGATACCGCTGGGGCGCGCGGCGCTCAAACCAGGCAGCGGCATCCTGGCCAACTGGCGCCGCTACAGCCTGCTAGGCCTGTTCGGCATCGGTCTCTACAACTCGCTGCAATACCTGGCCCTGCAAAGCTCGACGCCGATCAACGTGACCCTGGTCGCCTCCGGCCTGCCGGTGTGGATGCTGCTGGTCGGCCGGCTCTTCTTCAAGGTGCCGGTCAAGCCGCGCCAGATCGTGGGCGCCCTGCTGTCGATCGTCGGCGTGCTGGTGGTGCTGTGCCGTGGCGACATCCACCAACTGGCCGGGCTGCGCCTGGTGACGGGCGACCTGTACATGATCCTGGCGACGATCGCCTGGTCCTTCTACAGTTGGCTGCTAATGCAGCAGCGCGACGTGCCGGGCATCCGCGCCGACTGGGCCGCCTTCCTGCTGATGCAGGTCGGCTACGGCGTGCTGTGGTGCGCCGCGCTGTCGGGGATCGAGTGGTCGGTGCAGGACGTCGACATCGCCTGGAGCCCGACGGTCGTGGCCGCGCTGCTGTACGTGGCGATCGGGCCGGCGATCGTCGCCATGCGCTGCTGGGGCGCCGGCGTGCAGCGCGCCGGCCCGACCCTCGGCGCTTTCTTCATCAATCTGACGCCGCTGTTCACGGCGCTGCTGTCGTCCGCCTTCCTCGGCGAAGCGCCGCACCTCTACCATGCCTTCGCCTTCCTGCTGATCGTCGGCGGGATCGCGGTGTCTGCGCGCCAGCGCTGACGCAGGAGTGCTAGCATCCTTGCTGACAGGAGGATGGGTTGCGATGTCTGAAGGATTCACGATTACCGGGCAGGCCGAAGTGTTTGCGGAGATGCTGGCCGCGTTCCTGGCCCGTCATCCGAACACCCTGGTGCTGACCGGCGCCGGTCTCTCGACGGCGTCGGGCATTCCCGACTACCGCGACCGCGACGGCGTGCGCCGCGGGCGCCAGCCGATCCAGGGGCCGGAATTCCGCAAGCTGGAAGCCGTGCGCCGCCGCTATTGGGCGCGCAGCATGGTCGGCTGGCCGACCCTGGCCGGGGCGCGGCCGAATGCCGGGCACGGGGCGCTGGCCGCGTTGGAGGGCGCCGGCCGCATCGGTCCGGTGCTGACCCAGAACGTCGACGGCCTGCACCAGCAGGCCGGCAGCCCCACCGTCCTCGAACTGCACGGGAACATCCACACCGTGGTCTGCCTGGATTGTCGCCGCCTGATGCCGCGCGCCCTGGTCCAGCGCATGCTGGAAGACGCGAATCCGCATTTGATGGGGGCGATGGCCGTGCCGCTGCCGGACGGCGATGCCCAGATCGAACCCGAATCCCTGGGCGACTTCCACCTTCCTTTCTGCCCGCACTGCGGCGGCACCCTGATGCCCGACGTGGTCTTCTTCGGCGATAACGTGCCGGCTGCGCGCACGGCCCAGGCGCTGGCGCTGATGGAGACGGCCGACGCCTTGTTGGTGGTGGGATCGTCGCTGATGGTGTTCTCGGGCTTCCGTTTCTGCCGCATGGCGGCCGAAGCGGGCAAGCCGATCGCCGCCGTGAACCTCGGGCGCACCCGCGCCGACCACCTGATCTCCATGAAGATCGAGGACTCGGCCGAGCAGCTGCTGCCGCAGGTGGCGCGCCTGCTGGGCTGAAGGGAACGCAGGCGCTGCAGGTGCCTGGCGGCAGCGCTATCCCGCGTGAACACAGGTGTCCACGCTACGGAACGCCACGGCACCTACCCGGTGGGTACGAGTACCCACCCTACCCGACTACCCGATGATGCGCAGCGAGTAATCCGTGGCGCGGACGTCCTTCGTCAGGCTGCCGATCGAGATGCGGTCGACGCCGGTCTCGGCGATGGCGCGCACGGTCTGCATATTGATGCCGCCCGAGGCTTCCAGCAGTGCGCGGCCGGCGTTCACCTGCACGGCTTCACGCATCATGGCCAGGTCGAAGTTGTCGAGCAGGACAGACGTAACGCCCGCCGCCAGCGCTTCTTCCAGTTGGGCGATGGTCTCGACTTCGATCTGCACCGTGACGCCGGCATTCAACGCCGCCGCATTCTCCAGCGCGCGGGTCACTCCGCCGGCCGCCGCGATGTGGTTTTCCTTGATCAGGATTCCGTCGTACAGGGCCATGCGCTGGTTCTTGCCGCCACCCACGCGCACCGCGTACTTCTGCGCCTGGCGCAGGCCCGGCAGGGTCTTGCGGGTGTCGAGGATGGCGGCGTTCGTGCCCGCGATCACGTCGACATAGCTGCGGGTGGCGGTGGCCACGCCCGACAGCAGTTGCATGAAGTTCAGCGCCGCGCGTTCGGCCGTCAGCAGCGCGCGTGGCGAAGCCTCGATGGTGCAGACGACGGAATCGGCCGTCATCAGGTCGCCCTCGGCATACTGCCAACCGATCTCGGTATCCTGGTCGATGGCCAGCATCACGCCTTCGAACCAGGGCGCGCCGCACAGCACCGCGGCTTCGCGCACGATGACGCGCGCCTGCACGCGTGGTTCAAGCGGCACCAGCATGCCGGTCAGGTCGCCGGTGCCGACGTCTTCCAGCAGCGCGGCGAGGATGTTCTGTTCGAACGCCGCTTGCAGCTTGTCGTCGAACTGGGAATGCGGATTACGCAAGGTCTTCATGCTGGGCCTACTCCCGAGAAAAGCGTGGTGTTTTGTTCGAGCGCGCCGGTCGGCAACGCTTTCGCCTTTTTGGCGGCGGCGAAATCGAGCATGCGGTCGATGGCGCGCACGGCTTCCTTGCCGATGGCCGGGTCGACGAAGACCTCGTTCGCGCCGGATTCGAGCACCTCGGCCAGGTTCTTCAGGCCGTTCATCGCCATCCACGGGCAATGCGCGCAACTCTTGCAGGTGGCGCTGTTGCCGGCGGTCGGCGCTTCGATGAAGGTCTTGCCCGGCGCGGCCATGCGCATCTTGTGCAGGATGCCGTTGTCGGTGGCGACGATGAAGGTGGTCGCGTCCATCGTTTGCGCGGCGCTGATCAGTTGGGTGGTCGAGCCGACCACGTCGGCCTGGGCCACCACGTTGGCCGGCGACTCGGGGTGCACCAGCACCTTCGCATCGGGATGCTCGATCTTCAGCAAATCGAGTTCGATGCCCTTGAATTCGTCGTGCACCAGGCAGGATCCCTGCCACAGCAGCATGTCGGCGCCGGTCTGCTTCTGGATATACGAACCCAGGTGGCGGTCGGGTGCCCACAGGATCTTCTTGCCCTGCTCGTGCAGATGCTTGACGATGTCGAGGCCGATCGACGAGGTCACCATCCAGTCGGCGCGCGCCTTCACGGCGGCGCTGGTATTCGCGTAGACGACCACGGTGCGGTCGGGATGCTGGTCGCAGAAGGCGGCGAATTCGTCGGCCGGGCAGCCCAGGTCGAGCGAACAGGTCGCGTCCAGGTCCGGCATCAGGATCGTCTTCTCGGGGCTGAGGATCTTCGCGGTCTCGCCCATGAAGCGCACGCCGGCCACCACCAGGGTCTTGGCCGGATGGTCGCGGCCGAAGCGCGCCATTTCCAGCGAGTCGGAGACGCAGCCGCCCGTTTCCTCGGCCAGGTCCTGCAGGTCGGGGTCGACGTAGTAGTGGGCGACCAGGACCGCTTCCTTTTCCTTCAGCAGGCGCCGGATGCGGTCTTTCAGTTCCGCCTTTTCTTCAGGCGTCGGGGTGGCGGGGACCTTGGCCCAGGCGTGGGCGGTGCAGGCGGCGCCCTCTTGCGGATGGTCGTATTCGAAGGTTTTGATCGGGATGTTCATCGCAGCAGATTCGTCAATGAATACAAAACCGGCGCCGGATGATGCGGCGCCGGGTGAACGCGTGGACGGCAAAGCCGTCCACGATGTGAACATGCATCGGTTTAATCGATACCCTGGCTGGTCAGGTACTCTTCGTAGGTGCCGCGGAAATCGACGACTTCGTTTTCCTTCACTTCGAGCACGCGCGTGGCCAGCGAGGAGACGAACTCGCGGTCGTGCGAGACGAAGACCAGCGTGCCTTCGTACTTGTCGAGCGCGATGTTCAGCGACTCGATCGATTCCATGTCCATGTGGTTGGTCGGCTCGTCGAGCAGCATCACGTTGTGACGGCCCAGCATCAGCTTACCGTACATCATGCGGCCCTTTTCGCCACCGGACAGGACCTTGACCGATTTCTTGACTTCGTCGCCGCCAAACAACAGGCGGCCCAGGATCGAACGCACGGCGAGGCCGTCGTCGCCCTCTTTCGTCCAGCGGCACATACAGTCGGTCAGGATCTCGTCTTTCGGGAATTCATCGGTCGGATCCTGCGGCATGTAGCCGACGTTCGCGTTCTCGGCCCACTTCACGCGGCCGTGGTCGGCGTCCAGGCCCGTGATGGCGGCGCCGCCGATGCAGCGCAGCAGCGTGGTTTTACCGGCACCGTTGGCGCCGATGATCGCGATGCGCTCGCCCGCTTCGACCATGATCGAGAAGTTCTTGAACAGGGTGCGGTCGTAGGCCTTGGTCAGGCCCTCGGTCTCGACGGCCAGGCGGTGCAGTTTCTTCTCGCCTTCGAAGCGCACGAACGGATAGGCGCGCGAGGACGGCTTGAATTCCTCGATCTTGATCTTGTCGATCATCTTGGCGCGCGAGGTGGCCTGGCGGGCTTTCGACTTGTTGGCCGAGAAGCGGCGCACGAAGTCCTGCAGCTCGGCGACCTTCTCTTTCGCCTTGGCGTTGTTGGCCAGCTGCTGGTTGCGTGCCTGGGTCGAGGCCAGCATGTAGTCGTCGTAGGAACCCGGATACACCTTCAGGGTGCCGTAGTCCATGTCGGCGATGTGGGTGCAGACCTGGTTCAGGAAGTGACGATCGTGGGAAATGATGATCATCGTCGAATTGCGCTGGTTCAGCACGTCTTCCAGCCAACGGATGGTGTTGATGTCCAGGTTGTTGGTCGGTTCGTCGAGCAGCAGGATGTCCGGGTTCGAGAACAGGGCCTGGGCCAGCAGCACGCGCAGCTTCCAGCCCGGCGCCACGGCGCTCATCGGACCCTGGTGCAATTCGCTCGCGATTTCCAGGCCGAGCAGCAGCTCGCCGGCGCGCGCTTCGGCCGAGTAGCCGTCGTATTCGGCGACCTTGCCTTCGAGCTCGGCGGCTTTCATGTAGTCGTCGTCGGTGGCTTCCGGATTGGCGTAGATGGCGTCGCGCTCGGCGATGGCGTTCCACAGTTCGGTGTGGCCCATCATGACGACGTCGAGCACGCGCACGTCTTCGTACGCGAACTGGTCCTGGCGCAGTTTACCCAGGCGCTCGCCCGGGTCGAGGCTGACGTTGCCGGCTGATGGTTCCAGGTCGCCGCCCAGGATCTTCATGAAGGTCGACTTGCCGCAACCGTTGGCGCCGATCAGGCCGTAGCGGTTGCCTTCGCCGAACTTGACGGAAATGTTCTCGAACAACGGCTTGGAGCCGAACTGCATGGTGATATTGGCTGTACTGAGCACTGGTATGACCTTTAAAGCGAAGTTTGCACGGAGTTGGCAATTAACCGTCGATTTTACCATTTCCGGCCGCACCCGACCTAGCGATGTCGTTTAGATACCTGATTCGCGCAGGAGGCCCGCCCCGATTTGCACATTGCGCAGTCCGCTGCGGTGCGCGCAACGCTGTCAAGCTGTGTATCTTTTCCGCAACTTTGCCAGAAATACATTGTTGCGAATTAGACTTGTAAGTACATTCATGGGTTGATCAAATAACAAGGTGATGCCATGTCGGATCTCAAGCATATTGCCTGCCTGGACGGTTGGCGCGGCGCGGCGATTGCAGCGTTACTCCTTGGTCACTTCTTTCCGGTACCCGGCCTGAACTTCGGGGCGCTCGGCGTTAACCTGTTCTTCGTGCTGTCGGGCTTGCTGATGACGAACATCCTGTTCGTCCAACAGCAACCCTTGGGCACTTTCTACCGGCGCCGCATCGCGCGCATCTTTCCTTCGGTGTACGTCTTCCTCGTGCTGATGACAGGCCTGTTCCTATTCTCGGGACGCAAGGTCAGCTTGCTCGAACTGCTGAGCGCGGCCACCTTCACCAACAACTACATCATGCCCGACGGGCGCTGGAGCATGCCCTTCGGGCACGTCTGGTCGCTGAGCGTCGAGGAGCATACGTATGTGGTGTTGTCACTGCTGGCCTTGCTGACCCGTGCCGTCGGCGGCAAAGGCTTGCGCGCGATCGGAGCGGTGGTCTGCCTGGTGGCCACGATCGCGTGCGTGTATGCATGGACGCACAGCGGCGCCGCCCTCTCGCGCCTGTACCTGCACACCGAAGTGGCGGCCTTCGGGATCGTGGTGTCCGGCCTGGTCTTCCTGTGCGGCTTCAAGCGCCAGCGGGCGGGCTGGGACCGGGTGGCGGTGCCGGTCTTGCTGCTGGCCGGGGCCGCGGCGCACTGGTGGTCGGCACCGGCGCCGCTGCGCCTGTTGCTCGGTTGCGGCGCCTTTGCCCTGGCCGTGAACCGCCTCCAGTACGCACCGCAGGCCGTGATCAAGGTGTTCGAGTTCGCCCCGCTGCGCCAGATCGGCGTCTGGTCGTTCTCGCTCTACCTGTGGCAGCAGCCCTTCTATCAACTGGTCCGCCACGACGGCATGCACCCGGCGCTCGGCCTGGGCTTATCGCTGGTGGTCGGCGCCCTGGCGCATTACCTGATCGAAAAACCGGCGCGCGCCTGGCTGAATGCGCACTGGGGCAAGCCGGCTGCTGCGCGACCGCAGGAAGAAGCCCCTGTGCTGCGGCGGCAATGACGGCAATCAGGCAAGGCGGACC
>DAMABW010000063.1:0-4251 GCA_031999925.1 Massilia sp.
GGTTCGCGAAGGACCAGTACCAGCTGGTGATCCTGGAGTTCGGCACCAACGAGGGCAACGTCAAGCCCTTCGACCTGGCGGCCTACCGCAAGACCCTGGTCGAGTCGGTGGCCAACATGAAGGCGCTGTTCCCGTCGGCCGCCTGCGTGCTGGTGGCGCCGGGCGACCGCGGCGTGCTGGTGCCGCGCTCGGCGAACATCCGCAAGACGAAGAGCAAACCGAAGACGGACAAGAAGAAAGCGGCGCAGATCGACCTGCTGCAGTATGCGCGCATCCACGCCGAGATCGGCCGCGTGCAGGCCGAGGTGGCGCAAAGCGCCGGCTGCAGCGCCTGGAGCATGCAGGACGCGATGGGCGGCCAGGGCAAGGCCTACGACTGGGCGCGCCAGTCGCCGGCACTGATGGCGAAGGACCTGATCCACTTCACCGTCGGCGGCTACCAGCGCCTGGCCCAGGAGTTCTTCAAGGACATGGGCTGGGCGCCGCTGCCGGCGGCGGATGCGGAAAGCCGCTGATGGCAGGAGCAGGAATGGGAAGCAATACAGCCGAAATCGCGCGATAATAGCGGATTGCCCGTGCCGCCCGGCCGTTGAAGGATTGAATATGGAACGAAATACACGACAGCGCAAAGCCATCCAGGATGTCATGGCCGCCGCCGGCCGTCCGCTGTCACCGCAGGAACTCCTGGAACACGCGCAAGGCGCCGTGCCGGGCATCGGCATGGCCACCATCTACCGCAACATCAAGGCGATGCTGGAATCGGGCGACATCGCGGCCGTGTCGCTGCCGGGCGGCGGCGACCGCTACGAGATCGCGGGGCATGAACACCACCACCATTTCCACTGCCGCGCCTGCGACAAGGTGTACGAGGTGCATGCCTGTCCGGGGGACATGAAGAAGCTGACGCCGGAGGGGTTCGTGCTGGAGTCGCACGAGTTGACCTTGTACGGGTTGTGCAGCGCTTGCCGGTGAGGCGTGCATTGGACCGCGTGGGCACGGGGCGCCCACCCTACGGATTACCTGTTAACGTAGAACGTCGCCGCTAACGTGTCAGAGGTAGGGTATGCGCTCCTGTGCCCACGCGTTCAACAATCAGTGCACAGCCCGGCCCTTCCCCTCGATGCAGCGCTTGCACCCACGGTGATTCCGCAAATGCGCCGACACCAGCAACACACTGCTTATAATCGCCAGCACCGTCTCCGCCCCCTGCCCATAACGCGGCCCGACAAAGAACACCGCCGCCAGGAAGCAGGCCAGTCCCAGCAAGCCCACCGGCAGAACCAAGGGATCGCGGTGCGCCAGATACCCCGGCAATAAGGCCAGCAGCACCGGCACCGTCACCGCCGCCAGCAGCAAATCGTGGAAGGCGTGGTGCTCGCCCCCCAGCCCCAGCACGGGAAACGCCAGCACCAGCAGCGGCCCCGCCACGCAGTGGAGCAGGCACAGTGCCGAGGCGGCGATACCGGCATAGTCGCCCAGCTTGATCAGATTCTTCATACGCTTTCCAAACAATGATGCCCGGCGCGTCCGCGAGAGGACGCGCCGGGCGAAGCGGGCCTGGGCCCGCCCCTCTCCTACAGATTAAAAGACCAGGCGCAGCCCCGCCGTCAGGTTGCGGCCGGCCAGCGGCGCCGCGTTCTTGATGAACGAGGTGTGGCTGAAGGCCAGCTCGTTCGTCGCATTGTTGATGCGGGCGTAGAACTGGGCCGGCACGCCGCCGATGCGGGTCGTGTAGTGGGTGCCCAGGTTCAGCATGTTGTAGCCGCCGGTCGGCGTCTCGAACTGGGCCACGTCGTCCTGGCTGCCGACGTGGACGAATTCGACCAGGCCGTGCCAGCGCTGCCAGTTGGCGTCGAGCTTGGCGCCGACGCGGTAGGGTGCGATGCGCGGCAGGTTGCGGTTGGCGCCGTCCTCGAAGCGGGCACGCACCATGTCGCCGAACAGGCTGGCGTTCAGGTTCGACGTCAGCTTGCGCCGCACTTCGCCTTCCAGGCCGGTAAAGGTGGCGTCGCGCTGGGCATACTCGATCAGCTGGAAGCCTTCGTGGGCATCGAGCGTGTTCGCGTAGATGTAGTTGTTCACGCGGTTGTGGAAGGCGCTCAGCGAGAAGGTGGTCGCGCCGGCATACTTGCGCAGCGTGAGGTCGACGTTGTTCGAGGTCTCCTTCGTCAAATTCTCGTTGCCAATCTCCCAGGTGCTGGTGGCCAGGTGGGCGCCGTCGGCATACAGTTCTTCGGCGGTCGGCAGGCGGTGGCTGCGCGATACCGAAGCGCGCAGCGAATATTCAGGGCTGAACTTCCAGACCGCGCCGGCTGCCACCGAGGTGCCGCGGGCGCTGGTGTCGCGCTGAGTCTCAGAGTCCACGTCGATGTCTTGCCACTCGTGACGCGCCGCCGCTTCGAAGCGCCAGTCGCCCAATTTATATTCCTCGGTCAGGAAGAGCGCGTGCTTCTTCGTGACCGTCGACGGCACATAGGCTTCTTCGCCCGAGGCGGCGAAGTCGCGCTTGCCGGTCTGCAGGCCGAGCACGCCGCGCCAGCCACCCAGCGGCTTGTGTTCGAGTTCGAGGCGGCCGTCGTGGGCCTTGTTCTTGAAGCTGGTGGCGACCATGCCGTCTTCCAGCTCGTCGTGCTGGTAATCGGTGATCGAAGCGCGCACGCGCAGCTTGCTGAAGCCGGCCAGCGGCTCGCGGTATTCGCCGCGGATGTCCCAGCGGTCGCTGTCGAGCTTCACGACCGGGACGTCTTCCGCGCCATGTTCGTGCTCATGCTCGTGGTCGTGGTCCTCGTGGCCTTCCTCGCCCTCTTCCTCGTGGCCGCCGCAATGCAGGTGGTCGCCGTGCGGGTGGCAGGAACCGAATTCGTGGTTGTGGCCCGGGATGCCGTATTCGCTGCGCTCCTTGGTGTAGGCCGCGCCAATGAAGCCGCGCTCGCCGATCCACGACAAACCGACACTACCCGTCTCGCTTTCCTTGTAGCTGCCAGGTACGCGGCCGCCGCCTTCCCAGCCGCTGCCGACCTTGTAGGCGTCGGCGTCGCGCAGCACGCCCTCGGCGTGGACGGCCAGGTTACCGGAGCCGCCGGTGAATTCAAAGGCCGTGGTTTTTTCCTGCGCCACCGAGTTGGCACGCAGTTCGACCGACCCTTCAAGTGGTTTTTCCGGCATCGCGGTCGGGATCTTGCGGTCGAGGATATTCACGACGCCACCCACCGCGCCGCCGCCATAGGCCAGCGCCGACGGGCCGCGCAGCACTTCGATGCGCTCGGCCAGCACCGGCTCGAAGGCGACGGCATGGTCCGGGCTGATGGTCGAGGCATCCTGGATCTCGGCGCCGTCGGACAGGATTTTCACGCGTGGACCATCCATGCCACGGATCACCGGGCGGCTGGCGCCCGCGCCGAAGTGGCTGGAGGTGATGCCGGGCTGGCCGGCCAGGGTCTCGCCCAGCGTCGATTCGCGGGCGCGCATCAGTTCGCCGCCGCCGAGCGAGGTGACCGGGGTGACCATGTCGTCGCTCAGCAGGCCGAGGGCACTGGCCGAGATCACGACGGTCGGGATGCTGTCGGGATCCTTGTCCAGACGCGGAGTTTCAACGCGTGCCGTTTGGGCATGCGCGGAGGCGCTGAAGGCCAGCAGGATGGCGAGCGTGAGCGGCGTGCGTTGGCAGGCGAGGACGTGCATGGGGCGGTTCCTTATCCGGTGACGATGGGGTTTTCTTCAATGCCGCGAGCGGCTCGGCATTAATTATAATGAGAATTCACTATCAATAGAAGAGCCGTTCGTGTTTTTCTGCGCACGAATGCAAAAACGGCGGCACCAGGCCGCCGTTCGGAAGGCTCGCCCGGCACGCTGCCGGGGCGATGGTCAGCGGCTGCGGCGGCGGCGCACCGAAGCGATGGCGGCCATGCCGAGCAGGCTCAGGGCCAGCGTACCCGGTTCCGGCACCTTGAAGATGTCCAGCACGTTGTCGTCGAAGTAGTTGTCGAGGTCGTAGCCGAAGTTGCGCACGAAGTTCATCGTGTAGTCGACCGAGAAGGCCGAGGCCGGCACGTCGAACCAGCCCTGGTACTGCTGCCAGGCGCCGTCGTGCGAGTCGAGCGTGGCGGTGGCGACGGTGCTGAGGACGCTGCCGTCGATGCCGCGCCAGGTCAGCGATACATAGCCGTTGTCGCTCGGCGTGCCCTGGTCCAGGCCCTGCTGCCAGAACGACACCGCCACGCGGCGGTTCGCGTCCAGCCCGCCGAGCAGCAC
>DAMABW010000063.1:4261-15684 GCA_031999925.1 Massilia sp.
GAGCCATAACGGCCACGCCCGCCCAGGAACGCGTAGTCGCCGCTGTACGGATCGATGCCCTCGTTGAAGCTGCCGTCGTCAACGCGCGGCTTCGAAACGCCGCCGACGGTCCACCCTTCCAGGGTGCCGGTTTCGGCGCCGCCGTTGATCAGGAGGCTGGCGTGAGCGGTACCGGCAAGGATGAGCGAGGCGGCAGCGAGGGCGATTTTCGTACGCATAGGACAGTGCATGAAGCTAAAAATAAGTAAGGCACGACCTTAACAGTTCCGAATCGTGCATACAACTTATGTGTGCACAGAAATATACATTGCATTTTGACATCATGCCCCGTGTGCTTTGATGGCTTCGCACGCGCTCCCCTCGACTACAGGCGATTGCTGACCCGCAAGATATTGCGTAGCAGCATCTGTAATGTACACCTACCCTGCTTGAGCCATTCCGACTTTCATCGTCGAGGAAGAAATGAACGCTGATCATTTGCCCACCCAGCATTTGAGAGGGCTGGGCTGGTGGGAGCAAGGGCAATACATCATGCTGCAAATTCGAATGAGGCACAGATGACGACCTCCACCCTGTCGGCCAGTTGCGTATTCTGCTGGCTCTACCTTGGCGCGGCGCTTCTTTGCCTGCTTGGCGCGCCTGCCGTGTTCATGTACGCCCGACGCGCGGCTGCATCGGGCCGCACGACCGCTTCGCGGCTCATCCGGCTCCTTGCCCTGCTCCTCACACTGCTTGCTGGCGGCTTGTTCTACATTGCCTACGATTCGTTTGCCATCGTGGGCTGGATATCGACGGAAAAGGTATGGCCATGAGCGCTGCCGCTGTCAGGCGCTCTTCCAGCCGGAGACGATAATCGCCATCCCGCACAGGGCAATGGCCGCCCCGGCCCAGTCGAGCCGCGACAGCGCGACGCCGTCGACAAAGCGCAGCCACACCAGCGCCGTGGCCACGTACACCCCGCCATAGGCCGCATACACGCGCCCGCTCGCCGCCGGATGCAGGGTCAGCAGCCAGACGAACAGCGCCAGGCTGGCCGCGGCGGGCAGCAGCAACAGGATGGACCCGCCTTTGCGCAGCCACAGGTAGGGCAGGAAGCAGCCGACGATTTCGGCGAGGGCGGTGACGATAAAGAGCAAGGCGGTTTTCAGGAGCATGGCGGGTCCGGTCAGGTTTCAGGCGCGGTGGGCGTCGCGCAGCGCGCGCAAGGCCAGGCCGATCAGGTCGCCGGCGCGCAGTTCGGCGTGCAGTTGCATCGCATTCCCGTAGGTGAGTTCCATCACCAGCGCGCCCAGTACCAGCGGCGCGACCGGCGAGCGGCCATCCGGGAAGATCTTGGCAAGCCGGCTGCCGACCGCCTTCCACTGTTCGTCGAACAGGCGCGTGTGGCGCTCGAACAAAACCGTGTGGTTGCGCACCAGGCGCGTCAGGTCGAGCACCAGCATGCGCAGGTCGGGCTCGTGCTGCAAGCCGTTGGCCCAGGTGCAGACGGTGGCGATGGCTTCCTCGGCGCCCTCCACCGCATCGAGGCGGCGGCAGAGTTCATCGGCCTGGCCGCCGGCGTAATAGTCGAACAGCTCGAAGAAGAGTTCGTCCTTCGAGGAGAAGTTCGAGTACAGCGCGCCCTTCGAATAGCCGGCTTCCTCGGCGATGCGGTCGACCGAGGCGCCGGCAAACCCTTCGCGTGAGAACACCACGGCGGCCGAGGCCAGCAGGCGCTCGCGGGTCTGGGCGCGGCTCTGCTCGCGCGTCAGGCGGGCCGGCCGGCTGGGCGTGGGAGCTTCCTTGATGGCGTCGGATCGGTTCATGGTCTCGGTTCTTGTAATGGGTCGGGTCAGCCTTCCAGCGCCACGGTCGGCGTCACCGACATGCCCACCTTCAGCAGGCGTGCGGCCTCCTGGCCCGGATCGATGACGATCTTCACCGGCAGGCGCTGTACCACCTTGGTGAAATTGCCGGTCGCATTATCCGGTGCAATCGGAGAAAAGGAAACACTGCTGGCCGGCGCCAGGCTCGCCACGTGACCGTGCAGCGTGGTCCCCGGCAGCATGTCGACGGCGATGTCGACGCGCTGGCCGACGCGCATGCGCGCCAGTTGGGTCTCGCGGAAGTTGGCTTCCACATAGGCCGACTGCAGCGGCACGATGGCCAGCATCGACGCGCCGACCTGGGCATAGGCGCCCACGCGCACGCTGCGCTGGCCGACCACGCCGTCGATCGGGGCATTGACCTTCGTGTACGACAGGTGCAGTTCGGCCGCTTCGAGCGCCGCCTTGCTGCGCGCGACTTGCGCCTCGCCCTGCTCCACCTGGGCGCGCAGGATCGCCACCTGCTGGCGCGCACCGAGCAGCGCCGCGCTGTTGGCCTTGTGCTGGGCCGCTGCGGCCTGGGCCTGGGATTCGGCTTGCTGGCGGTCTTGCAGCGTCGCCGAGCCGTCCGACGACAGATCGCGGTAGCGCGCTTCGTTGGCGCGGGCGTATGTCAAGGTCGCCTGGTCGGCCGCGACGGCGGCGCCGGCACGCTCGATGGCGCTGCCCTGTTGCAGCGCGGTGGCACGCAGGCGCGCCAGGTCGGCCTCGGCCTGGGCCAGGTCGGCTTTTGCCATGTCGACGGCGACGACGTAGTCGCGGTCGTCGATCCTGGCCAGCAGCTGGCCCTTCTTGACGGCCTGGTGGTCTTCGACCAGGACCTCGAGCACATTGCCGGCCACTTTCGGCGCGACCAGGGTGAAGTCGGCGGTGACGTAGGCGTCGTCGGTGCTCTGGCGCGCGCCGTGGCCTTCGCCGTAACTATAGGAATAGGCGCTGCCGGCCAGCACGGCGGCGAGCAGCACGGCGACGGTGATTTTTGCGGTGTTCGGGAGGGACATACTGATCCTTGATGATGCTGTTTATATTTAATATTGTTTCGGAGGCAGAGCCGGCGGCGCGATGTACTGCAGCGCAAGCACGAAGGGCACCAGCGCCAGCGCCAGTACCCCGAGCACAATGTAGCTGTCGCCGATGGCCAGCACGAAGGCCTGGTGCGAGACACGCTGCGCCACCTCGCCCAGTTGCCCCGGCGCCAAAGCGCCGGCCATGCGGCGCGCATTCGCGGCGGTATCGAGCAGCACGTTGGCATGCATCGCTTCGCGCACCGCCAGCAGGCGGCCGACCACGGCGCTGCCGATCAGGGTGCCGAGCACGCGCAAGGCATTCACGATGCCCGAGACCTGCGGCCCTTCCATCGGCTGCACCACGCTGGTGGCGAGGAACAGCAGCGCGATCACGGCCATCGGCTGGCCGAAGGCCTGCAATGCCTGGGCCAGCACGAACTGGTCGGCCATCCAGTTGGGCGTGACGCGCGAAGCGGCCAGGCAGGATAGCGCGATCAGCACCAGGCCGCCCGCGAACACATGGCGCGCGTCGATCCACTTCTTGTACAGCAGCCAGGACACGGCCGGCCCCAGCACGAACTGCGACAAGCCGACTTCCAGGCCAATCACCGCCAGCTGCGGCGTGCGGAAGTGCCAGGCGTGGCCGAGATAGTTTGCCGGCAGCAGCGAACCGGAAAGCAGCACCACCAGCAGGCCGACGAAGATGGCGAAGCCCAGTCCCAGGTTGCGGCGGTGCAGCAGCTGCAATTTGATGAAGGGCATCGGGTGGAACCATTCGCACAGCAGGAAGATGGCCAGCAGTCCGCCCCCGGCGCCGAACAGCCAGCACACGAGCGGGCTGTTGATCCAGTCGAGGCGCTCGCCCTGGGTCAGGCCGATGCCGAGCATGACCAGGCCGGCAAAGCCGATGACCAGTCCCATCCAGTCGACCTGTTTGAAGCGTTCCAGGCGCACCGGGTCTTGCGGAATGCCCCAGGTCACCGCGCCCAGCGAGAACAGCGCCAGCGGAATCGTTTGCCAGAACAGCAATTGCCAGACATGCAGGTTGTCGGTCCAGGTGCCGGACAGCCAGGTGGCAACGTTGGGCGCAAAGGTGGCGGTCATCGCATACAGCGCCAGGCCATACAGGCGCAGCGGCAGCGGGAAGAAACGCAGCGCCGCCGCCATCAGCACCGGGATCAAGAGGCCGCCGAACAGCCCCTGCAAACAGCGCAGCGCCAGCAGGATCTCGACGTTCGGCGCCAGCGGCGTCAGGATGCCGAGCAGCGCAAAAGTCGCCACTACCGCCAGGTGATAGCGGCGGAAGGAAAACGTGACCGCGAACCAGGCCGAGAACGGCATCGCCGCCAGTTCAAAGGCAGCGTACAAGCTGTTGATCCAGCTGCCGTCGTCGACGCCCATGCCGAAGGCGGTGCGGATGTCGGTCAGCGCCAGGCCGCCGATGCGGCTGTTCAGGCCCGACATCATGGCGGCGACAAAGACGCCGAGCACGCCGGTCAGCAGGCGTGGGCCGAAAGGATGGACGGCCGGCGGAGCGGCGGGTTTGCTCGCAGGGGGCGCAGCGGCCGGCACGCCGGGCATGGGAAGCGCGTGCGCCGTCATGTTGCCGCACCGTCCTAGGTGCCGGCGAGCGCGCGCGCGGCGGCATCGGCCAGCAGCATCGCTTCGTCGCGGCTGGCGGCAACGCCCTGCCCGGCCACGCCGGTATCGTCCCAGGTCTGGATTTCCCAGTGCCAGCTGCCGTCGAATTCGTCGGCCCACACGCACAGGCGGCGGTGGTGCACGCCGTAGGTGTCGTCGTCGAGGTCGCGCACCCAGAGCGGCAGGTCCGATTCATTGGAGGAGGTCCAGTGGTGCATCATCCCTGGTGTGCCTCCCAGCCGCCGCCGAGTGCCTTGTACAGCGCCACCATGGCCAGCGCCATGTCGGTGCGGCCGCGCGAGGCGGCGTTTTCGCTGTCGAGCAGGCGTTGCTGGGTCACCAGCACGGTGAGATAGTCGGCGGCGCCCTGCGCGTAGCGGCGCTCGGCGTGGGTCAGGGCGCGGCGGTTTTCCAGCACGGCCACGTCGAGTTGCGCGGCGCGCTGTTGCACGCGGCGGTAGCTCGACAAGGCGTTGTCGACTTCGTGCCAGGCGCCGAGTACCGTCTTCTGGTAGGCGATCGCCGCTTCCTGCTGGCGCGCTTCGGTCAACGCGAGATTGCCCTTCAGGCGCCCGCCTTCGAAGACCGGCAGGTGCAGGGCCGGGCCGATGGCGAACTGGCGCGCGCCCCAGTCGCCCAGGTCGGAGAACGACAGGGCCTGGGCGCCGACGCTGCCGGTGAGGCTGATGCTCGGATAAAAATCGGCCTGGGCCGCGCCGATCTGCGCGGTGGCCGCGTGCAGCTGGGCTTCGGCGCGCAGGATGTCGGGGCGGCGCCGGGCCAGCTCCGACGGCAGGCCGACCGGCACCTGGGCCGGCAAGCCGGGCAACTCGGCGGCGCCCGCCAGCTGGGCGTCGAGGGCGCGCGGCGGTTTTGCCAGCAGCAGCGCCAGTGCATTGGCCAGGGCGTCGCCGCGCCCTTCAAGCTCGGGAATGGCCGCTTCGAAACTGGCCAGCTGGGCGCGCGCGACCGAGGTGTCGAACTCGGTGGCCACGCCCTGGCTGCGGCGGCGCTCGGCCACGTGCAGGCTCTTCGCGGCGATCTCGCTGTTCGAACGCGCCACGCGCAAGTCGTTCTGCACGCCGCGCAGCTCCAGGTAGACGCGCGCCACTTCGGCCGTCAGCGAGACGCGCATCGCGGCCGCATCGAAGCCGGCCGCTTCGAACTGCGCCGCGCTCGACTCCTGCAGGCGCCGTGCGCGGCCCCACAAATCGAGCTCCCAGCTGGCGTCGAAGCCGGCCTGCGACAGGCTGAACGCGTGCTGGTCGGTGGCGCCGCTCAGGGCGTTCGTGCCCTTTGCGCTGGCGCGCTGGCGCGCATGGGAGGCGCCGGCATCCACGCGCGGCAGCAGTGCGGCGCCGCTCACCTGCAAGGCGGCACGGCTTTGCGCGACGCGTGCGGCGGCGGCCTGCAGGTCGAGGTTGGCGCCGACCGCTTCGCGTTCGAGTTCGACCAGGAGCGGGTCCTGGAACAGCGTCCACCACGACGGATCGACGGCCCCCTCGACCGTGTTGCTGGACACGGCGTCGCCGGTTTGGCTTGATGCGCTCGCGAACGAGGCGATGGCGGGGGCGGATGCAGGGCGCTGGAAATCGGGACCGAGCGTGCAGGCGCCCAGGGCAAGCAGGCAAGCCGAGACGCCGACGCGCAGGGAGAGTGAAGCGGACATGGGAGGCGGAATCTTGAAAAGGGCGACAATTATACCGAACGGTATCTGGATTACGCAAGGTATCCGACTTATCGATGTCTTGATGCGCACGGCATGGAAATCGGGAAGATTATTGCCGTGCTAGAATTTTCCGGCCTGTCCCCCGCGAACCTTGCGCCGGGCTCTGCCCTATTGATACCAGCCTGCTCCCGATGCCTGCCACCTCCGCCCCAGCCACCTCCTTTGTCGATATCGCCTGGCGCGGCCGCACCGTGCGCCACGAAACCACCTGGGTCGGCGCCGCGGAATCCAGTCATCCGACCGTCGTTTTCCTGCACGAAGGTCTCGGTTCGGTGTCGCTGTGGCGCGACTTTCCGCAGCGCTTTTGCCTGGCCCACGGCCTGCGCGGCCTGGTGTTCTCGCGCTATGGCTACGGCCGCTCGACGGCGCGTCCGCTCGACGAACCGCTGCCGCACGACTTCATGCATCGCCAAGCCTGGGAAGTGCTGCCGGCTCTGCTGGCGCAACTGGGCGTCGAACGCCCTTGGCTGTTCGGTCACAGCGACGGCGCCTCGATCGCCCTGCTGCATGCGGCGCGCGAGCCGGTGAGCGGCGTGATCGTGATGGCGCCGCACATCCTGGTCGAGGAAATCGGTGTGGATTCGATCCGCCAGGCGCGCGAGGCTTATATGAATGGCCCGTTGCGCGAGCGGCTGGCGCGCCATCACGACGACGTCGACTCCGCCTTCTGGGGCTGGAACGATGTCTGGCTCGACCCGGCCTTCCGCAGCTGGGACATCCGCGACGAAGTGGCGCGCATCACCACGCCGCTGCTGGCCATCCAGGGCGAAGGTGACGAATACGGCACCCTGGAACAGGTACACGGCATCGGGCGCCTGCTGCCCCAGGCCGAGGTGCTGGTGCTGCCGGACTGCGGCCACTCGCCGCACCGCGACCAGGGCGCGCGCATCATCGACGAGGCTGGCCGCTTCCTCCTCGCCCACAGCTGATGTCTCCAGACTACTCATCCATACCTTTGCTTGACCATCAGTTTTTCTGATACTACGCATAAACAAACATTATTAGAATAGATGACCGTAAAGCGTTACCCTTCAATCATAAAAGCAGTGGTCATGGTGGATTTGCAAAGGCCAGCCCTGCACCAGACATGAAGGAGACGCACGTGGAGACGGCGCAGGAACGATACGATTACCTCATCGTGGGCGGAGGCTCGGCAGGCTGTGTGCTGGCCAACCGCCTGTCCGCCGACCCCGGCGTGCGCGTCGCCCTGATCGAAGCCGGCGCTGACACGCCACCCGGCCAAGTGCCGTCCGAAATCCTCGACAGCTACCCGATGCCGCTGTTCTGCGGCGACCGTTTCATCTGGCCCGAACTGAAGGCGAAAGCCACCGCCGCCTCGCCGCTCAAAGTGTACGAACAAGGCCGCGTGATGGGCGGCGGCTCCAGCATCAACGTGCAGGCGGCGAATCGCGGCCTGCCGCGCGACTACGATGCCTGGGCCGACGAAGGCGCCGCCGGCTGGGGCTGGGACGAGGTGCTGCCCTACTTCCGCAAGCTGGAACACGATCTCGATTTCGGCGGCTCGTCCTTGCACGGGGATGCCGGCCCGGTGCCGATCCGCCGCATCGGCCCCGACAACTGGCCGCGCTTCTGCCACGCCTTTGCCGATGGCCTGAAGCGCACCGGCCTGCCCTACCTCGAAGACCAGAACGGCGAATTCGGCGACGGCCTGTTCCCGGCCGCGTTTTCGAACATCGACGACCAGCGCGTCTCCACCGCCGTCGGCTATCTCGATGCCGCCACCCGTGCACGGCCGAATTTGACTATCCTGTCCGGCATGCGCGTCGAACGCGTGCTGACCGAGGGCAGCACTGCATGCGGCGTCAGCGCGATCGATGGCGCCGGCATCCGCGTGCGCTACGACGCTGGAGAAGTCATCCTTTCGGCCGGCGCCCTGCAGTCGCCCACCCTGCTGCTGCAGGCCGGGATCGGCGACGCCGCCGCCCTGTCCAAGCTCGGCATCCGCGTGGTGGCCGATTTGCCCGGCGTCGGCCGCAACCTGCAGGACCACCCGGCCCTGACCTTCTGCCACTTCCTGGCGCCCGAATTTCGCATGCCCCTGAGCCGCCGCCGCGCCAGCATGACGGCGGCGCGCTTCTCCTCCAACTTGGGCGACTGCGACAACGCCGACATGTATTTGTCGAGCGCTACGCGCGCCGCCTGGCATGCGCTCGGCAACCGCCTCGGTTTGTTTTTCCTGTGGTGTAACCGGCCCTACTCGCGCGGCCAGGTGCGGCTCGCATCGAACGACCCGCTGGCCGCGCCCGATGTCGAACTCAATCTCCTGTCCGACGAACGCGACCTGCAACGCATGGCCATCGGCGTGCGCCGCCTGGCCGCCGTCGTCCAAGGCAGCGAACTGCACAAGCACGCCGGCGACTTCTTCCCGGCCGCCTTCAGCGCGCGCGTGAAAGCCCTGAGCCGCCACAGCCCCGGCAACGCCCTGCTGACGCGGGTGCTCGGCGCCGCGTTGGACGTGCCGGCGCCGCTGCGCCAGTGGCTGATCGAACGCTTCGTCACCGGCGGCCAGCGCATGAACGCCCTGCTGGCCGACGACGCCGCGCTGCACGCCTTTATCCGCAAGAGCGTGTTCGGCGTCTGGCATGCGAGCGGCACCTGCCGCATGGGCCCATCGACACAACGCGATGCCGTCACCGACAGCCAGGGCTGCGTGCATGGCATAGCCAAGCTGCGCGTGGTCGACGCCTCGCTGATGCCGCGCCTGCCGTCGGCGAACACCAACATCCCCACGATCATGATGGCCGAGAAGATCGCCGACGCCATCCTCGCAGGACGGCGCCAGCAGCGCTGGGAAGCACAACCAGCGCTGGTTTGACAAGGACTGATACAAGTCGCAGGCCAGGCTGGATGGAAGTAACCGCAGCATCCACGGCGTCGCTGGCGCCGTGATCACACATACCTAGGAGACAAACATGGCTGTGCTCACCAATCAAACCGTGCTCACCGAGCGCGAGAACAACCGCCACACGCTCAGGGCGGTGGTTGCCTCGTGCATCGGCTGGTCGCTCGACCTCTACGACCTCTTCATCCTGCTGTTCGTGGCGCCGATCATCGGCAAGCTGTTCTTCCCGTCCGAGCACGCCATGCTGTCACTGGCGGCTGTCTATGCTTCGTTCGGCGTGACGCTGCTGATGCGTCCCCTCGGTTCTGCCCTGTTCGGCTCCTACGCCGACCGCAAGGGTCGCAAGGCGGCGATGATCGCCTCGATGATCGGCGTCGGCGTCTCGACCGCCGCCTTCGGCCTGCTGCCGACGGTCGCCACCATCGGCGTCGCCGCACCGATCCTGTTCATCGTCCTGCGCCTGATCCAGGGCGTGTTCGTCGGCGGCGTGGTCGCGGCAACGCACACCATCGGTACCGAATCGGTGGCGCCGCGCTGGCGCGGTGCGGTGTCGGGCCTGATCGGCGGCGGCGGCGCCGGCCTGGGCGCACTGTTCGCCTCGATTGCCTACTACGCGCTGTCGGCCGCCTTCCCCGGCGAGCAGTTCGAGGAATGGGGCTGGCGCTGCATGTTCTTCACCGGGATCATCAGCGCGGTGCTGGGCATCACCATCTTCGGCAAGCTCGAGGAATCGCCGATGTTCAAGAAGCTGCAGGAAGCCAAGGCGCGCAGCAAGGCCGCTGCCGCGCCGATGGCCAATCCGGTACGCACCCTGTTCACCGGCCAGTACCGCAACATCCTGCTGGTCAACCTGCTGCTGACCATCGGCGGCGGCGCCGGCTACTACCTGACCTCGGGCTTCCTGCCGACCTACCTGAAGGTCGTGAACGGCACGCCGGCCGAGACGGCAGGCTTCATCCTCATGCTGGCCAGTATCGGCGTGATCGTCGCTTCCATCGCCACCGGCCACCTGAGCACCTTCATCGGCCGCAAGAAGACCTTCGTGTGGGTGGGCGTGCTGCGCCTGATCCTGCTGCCGGCCATCGCCCTCCTGATGCCGGGCGTGACCGATGCCGTGACCCTGGGCTTCTACGTGATCGTCTTCAGCATGCTGGGCAGCATGGGCTATGCGCCGATTTTGATCTTCCTGAACGAGCGCTTCCCGACCACGATCCGTGCCACCGGTACCGGTCTCTCGTGGAACATCGGCTTTGCGATTGGCGGCGTGCTGCCGACCTTCGTGTCGCTGGCTTCGCCGATGCCGACCGACGTGCCGATGTCGCTGGCGCTGTTCCTCGGCGCGATCAGCGTGATCTTCCTGATCGGCGCGCTGATCGTGCCCGAGACCATCGGCAAGCTGGACGAACCGGCGGCGCAAGCCTGAACGCCGACGCGGATCGCATAAGGAGACCATGCCATGCATGCGAAAGACCAGAAGATCCATGAACGTTCCTACCGCTTCCGCAACGACTACGTGGCATCCACCCCGGGCTGGTACCGAGGCGAGATGCACCTCGGCTTCACGCTGCTGTTCACCGGCGGCGTGATCGCCTGGTGCCTGTTCCGGCTCGAGAACGTGCGCTGGCAGGAGTGGCTGGTCGCACTGCCGATCTTCCTGTTCGGGAACTGGGCCGAATGGGCGGCGCACCGCTACCTGCTGCACCGCCCGAGCAAGTACTTCAATGCCGTCTACAAGCGGCATTGCGCGGTGCACCACCAGTTCTTCACCCACGTGACGCTGGAATACCAGGGCCAGCGCGAATGGCGCGCCCTGCTGTTCCCGCCGTTTGCGCCAGTGATGTTCGTGCTGGCTGCGCTGCCGCCGGCGCTGCTGGTGGGCTGGCTGTGGTCCGCCAACGCGGGCTACATCGCGATGACGACCATGGCCGCCTACTTCCTGATGTACGAAGCGTTGCACACCGCCTCGCACGTGGTCGACAGTCCCTTCCTCGACCGTCTGCCGCTGGTGAACACGGTGCGCCGCATGCACGTCATCCACCACCATCCGGAGCTGATGGCGACCCGTAACTTCAACCTCACCTTCCCGATCTGCGATGCCCTTTTCGGCACCAGCGACTTGAAGAAAGGCGTGTGGCGCACGCTGGTTCACGGCAGCGGGCATGCCGGGATGGGCGAGGAAGAAAAGCGCACGCTCGGCATCGACGCGCGCGACGAGGCCAGGCAATAAGGCGTGATGCGGCTGCGTTCGGCCGCATCACGCCGGATGCATCACGAATATTGATGGATAACTTCATTAAACATTATTTGTCGTGATGCAC
>DAMABW010000064.1:0-5679 GCA_031999925.1 Massilia sp.
CTGGTGGTCAAGCAGACGCCTGAACAGCTGTGGCCGAAGCTGCGCGAGTTCTGGAACGACGCCGGCCTGCCGGTGGCAAGCGAATCCGAGGCAACCGGCGTGATGGAAACCGAGTGGGTCGAAAACCGCTCGAAGATCCCGCAGGACTTCCTGCGCAACACCATCGGCAAGGTCTTCGACAAGGCCTACTCGACCGGCGAGCGCGACAAGTTCCGCACCCGCCTCGAGCGCCTGCCGGACGGCTCGACCGAGATCTACATCAGCCACCGCGGCGCCGAAGAAGTGCTGACCGGCGCCCAGAAGGAAACCACGGTCTGGACCGTGCGCCCGAACGACCCGACCCTGGAAGCGCAATTCCTGGGCCGCCTGGTCGCGCGCCTGACCGGCGCCACCGCGCCCGAGCAGGTACAGGCCGCGCAAGCCAAGGTCGACAACGCCGCCCCGGCGCCGCAGCGCGCCAAGCTGGCCGGCAACGCCGTCGAAGTCGACGAAGGCTTCGACCGCGCCTGGCGCCGTGTCGGCCTGGCGCTCGACCGCGTCGGCTTCACCGTCGAAGATCGCGACCGCGTGCAGGGTATCTACTTCGTGCGCTACGTCGATCCGGAAGCGACCGGCAAGGATGGTTTCTTCTCGAAATTGTTCAGCTTCGGCAGCGACGACAAGGCCAAGGAAGCCCAGCGCTACCGCGTGCTGGTCAAGGCCAACGAAGCCGGCAGCGCCAGCACGGTCACCGTGCAGGACAACACGGGCAAGGCGGATACGTCGCCGACGGCGGGCAAGATCCTGTCGCTGTTGAATGACGAGCTGAAGTAAGCGCTTGTTGTTGTGCTTAAAGAACCGGCCCCGTGTGGCCGGTTTTTTTATTGGTGCTTCGCATGATGGTGGGTACGAGTACCCACCCTACGCCGGTGGTAGGGTGGGTTCTCGAACCCACCGGTACGGATCACAAATCTCGGGACGAAAAAAACCGGCCCGCAGGCCGGTCTTTCGAACCAGAAAAAATCTGATTACTTGGTAGCAGCAGCCGAAGCAGCAGCGTCAGCAGCGGTCGAAGCGGCCGAAGCGGCTTCCGAAGCAGCAGCCGAAGCGGTAGCGGCAGCAGCAGCAGCGTCAGCGGCTGGGGTGGTAGCAGCAGCGTCGGTGGTTGCTGGAGCAGCAGCGTCGGTGGTGGTGGTGGTGGTTGCGGTGGTGTCAGCAGCAGGCGCTTCGACAGCAGCTGGGGTTGCTGGAGCTTCTTCTTTCTTCGAGCAAGCAGCCAGAGCAACAGCCATCAGGGAGACGATCAGCAGGGATTTTTTCATGATTTTCCTTTTAATTAAAAGTGAGGTACTTCTTGTTTTTACGATGAATAATTACCGGTAATTATCGCTCGCTGGAATTCTCGTGTACTTTGCAAATATTGCAACAATGATACACATACAACGGAACCTTCCTAACCCGATATTATAGCCAAATTTACTCATTCGCAATAGAAAAGTCATGCCAAAATGTAAGTATTGTGTGACTTGTTAAGCTTCATTTTGTTACAAGATGCAACAGCCGTTAAGACCTTTCTTAAGGGCTTGAAAACTTGCATAAATGCTACAGTCCAGTGACGCTCGTTGCCAGTGTCGGACGCGATTCTTCCCAGATGGCGGCAAAGCGGTGCGCGGGTACATCCACCGCACCTGGTGCGTCGAAAGCGGCCTCGCCGCGCATCCAGTCGCTGTGAAAACGGCGCAATACGTGCAGGTCGTCGGCGATGCAGAAGGAGTCGGTCAGTTGGCGCAGCGTGCGCGGCGTTTGCCGGCATTCCACCAGGTGGCGGTAGTCGCGCAGCAGGCGCAGGAAGCGTGGTGCGTGGCATTCGATGTGGGCGGGGTCGTGCAGCGCCAGGCGCAGCGTGCCGCCGCCTTGCAGGAAGGCGCGCAACTGGGCATCGGTCTCAACGGCGCCGAGCGGAAAGACCGCGAAGTCGGGATCGAACATGTCGAGCCGCCGTGTTGCCCGCGCCATGATCGCGCGCCACTGCGCTTCGCAGTCGCGGCGGGTATCGAAAGGCAGCAGCAGCGGCTCGTTCATGTCAATCTCCTCGGTGGTTTATCCCAGTTCGATCCAGCCGTCCTGGTACCAGGTGTAGAGCGCTTCCAGCACGTCGTCGGACGCCTCGGCCAGGGTCTCGCCGTCGAGGCGGCGTTCGTTGGCCAGCACGTCCAGCACGATCTTGTCGGCGCGGTTGACGGCAAACGATTCGCCATTGATGAAGACGTGCTTGCCGCGGTACAGCATCAGCGTCTTGCTCGAGAGCTTCAGGCCCTTCTTGGCGGCCGCTTCCATGAAGCGTCCCACCACCAGCGGCTTGGCCGGGCCGGTGAAGAAGACGTTGTGCTTGGGCTCGGACATGTACTCGCCAAAGAAGATGGTCACGTCTTCCTCGTCCCAGCGCACCTTGTTCAGCTCTTCGGTGATGCTGGCGAGCATTTCGCGCGGGATCTCGGCCGGGTTCTTGGCCGGCTGCTGGCCCGGGTCGGCATAGCGGCCGGGCAGGTCGATCGAGTCGGCCATGAACTGCAAAAAGGCTTCGCCCAGTTCCTGGAACGATGGCGAGCGGAAGCCGATCGAGTAGGTCATGCATTCGCCTTCGGCGATGCCGTCGTGGGCGTAGTGCGGCGGCAGGTACAGCATGTCGCCCGGCTCGAGCACGAATTCCTCTTCCGGGGTAAAGTTCGACAGGATCTTCAGCGGCAAGCCGTCGACCAGCGACAGGTCTTGCTGGGCGCTGATCTTCCAGCGGCGCTTGCCGTGGGCTTGCAGCAGGAACACGTCATACGAGTCGAAGTGCGGGCCGACGCCGGCGCCGTCGGTGGCGTAGCTGATCATCAGGTCGTCGAGGCGCGCGTCCGGCAGGAAGCGGAACTGGCGCAGCAAATCGTCGGCCTTTTCGTCGTACAGGTTCACGCCCTGCACCAGCATGGTCCAATTCTTCTGGTCGCGCGATGGCAGTTCGGTGAGAGGGCCATGCTGCATGTCCCACTGGCCGTCGATCTGGGTCACGAGGCGCGATTCGACGAAGTTCTTGGTGGCGAGGTCGGCCAGGCGCTCGAACTTGAGCAGGGGCTTGAAACCGGGGATGGCGCCGCGGATCAGCAGCGGCTTCTTGTGCCAGTATTCCTTGAGGAACTGGGCGGGAGTGATGTTCCCGAGGAGCGGTAATTTTTTCATGCGTCATTATAACCAGCCGGGCAACAGGCGGCACCGGCCCGAGGGTATAATCCGAGCCTTACAACGAAAGGATGTGCGATGAAGATTGCCAAGAATACGGTCGTGTCGGTCAACTACAAACTGTCGGATGCGCAAAACAACCTCATCGAGGAAGGCGCCCAGCCGATGGTCTACCTGCACGGTGGCTACGAAAACACCCTGCCGAAAATCGAGGAACACCTGGACGGCAAGGAAGTCGGTTTCAACTCGACCCTGCAGATCGAGCCGGAAGACGCCTTTGGCGACTACGACTCCGAGCTGGTGAAGGTCGAAGACCGCGCGCGCCTGCCGGAGCCGATCGAAGTCGGCATGCAGTTCGAAGGCATGGCCGACGGCGCGCCGGACGACGAGCCGGTCATCTTCACCGTCACCGAGATCGCCGAAGACAAGGTCGTGCTCGACGGTAACCACCCGCTGGCCGGCATGGCCCTGCGCTTCGAGCTGTCGGTCGTCGACGTGCGCGCCGCCACCGACGAAGAAATCGCCCACGGCCACGTGCACGGCGCCCACGGTCATCACCATGGCGATGACGAAGGCGACGAAGGCGAAGAGGGCGATCAGTTCCGCAGCCAGCCGCTGCACTGATTGCTGGATAAGAACCGGGACCGTGTGTCCCGGTTTTTTTTCGCTTGGGATGGCGCAGGGAGTCGTGTCAACGCGGTGCGGATGTCACGCGTGGGCACGGGGCGCCCACCCTACGGACGCATCGGCCAGCGGCTTCGGCCCTGTAGGGTGGGCGCCCCGTGCCCACGCGTAACGCCGATCAATCCGCCGCATCCTTCACGACAAACAAGGCCTTCGTCCCCGGCTTCACTTCGACCTCGACCGCCTGGTCATCCACCGACAGGTGTCCGAGATTTCCCTTCCATTCGATCTCCGGCCGCTTGCCCTTGCCGAGCGCCGCGCTGTCGACCAGCAGCACTTTGCCATCGAACTTCTTCGCCAGCGCCTGCACCTGCTTGCGCGTCGCCGCGAAGCCGTCAAAGGCCGGCGAACCGCGCCGCAACAGGCTGGGCGCCTCGGGCTGGGTCAGCGGCTTCAGGTCCCCTTCGGAAAACAGTACGATCGCATCGAGCTTGTCGCCGCGCGCCAGCGTGAACAGGCGGTTCAGCCAGAAGCGCGTGGCCACTTGCCGGTCTTCGTACTCGCTGTTCCTGCCCGCCGCCGCCAGGTAGTGGTTGTTATTCGCCGGCAGGTTCACGCTCGCATACAGCACCTTGCCCACGGTCCAGTGGGCATTCTCGGCATACGCCCTGAAACGCGGGCTCATCGCCAAGCGCGTCAGCGACAGCTTCTTCACGCCCAGCGAGTTCGGCTCGCCATGGAACAGTTCGCGCAGCCGGTTCAGGCGTTCGACCGCATTCGTGCGCCCGGCCGAATTGCGGCAGGCGGTCCAGTCGCTGCCGGCCGGCAGCACGATCACCGGGCGCTTGACGCGTTCGACCAGGTCGCGCCGCGCCTCGAACACGCGGTCGCCGCAGGACTCCTGCGCATGCTTGATGCCGGTGACGACCACGAAGGCATTCGTCTTGTCCGACGTATCCTCCAGCGCCTTGCGGAAGCGCTTGTCGCTCCTGGCGTCGAAGCTGTGGCCGATGACGCCGAAGTGGTGGGTGTCGTCGTCCCGTCCGCCCGCCACGGCCGGCAGGCTCAGCGCCGCGCACAGGGCGGCTGCCAGCAGGACGGAGGCGGACGGGCGGCGCATCAGGCAGCGAGGCGCTTCAGTTCGTAGAGGCGCGCCAGCGCTTCGCGCGGCGTCAGCGCATCCGGGTCGATGTCGGCCAGGGCATCGAGCAGTTCGTTCGACGCGGCCGGCGCGTCCGGCACGGGCGCGTCGGCTTCTGCCTCGGCCGGTTCTTCGCATACCTGGGCGAACAGGTCGCGCTGCGGCGTCGCATCGAGCGCCTGCGATTCGAGCCGCGCCAGGTGCTTGCGCGCGGCCTTGATCACGGCCGGCGGCACGCCTGCCAGCTGGGCCACCTGCAAGCCGTAGCTTTGCGAGGCCGGGCCTTCCTGCACCGCGTGCAGGAAGACGATGCTGTCCTTGTGCTCGACCGCCGACAGGTGCACGTTGGCGGCGCTGGCGTGGGTCTCGGGCAGCTGGGTCAGTTCGAAGTAGTGGGTCGCGAACAGGGTGAAGCTGCGGCTGTTGTCGATCAGGTGGCGCGCGATGGCCCAGGCCAGGGCCAGGCCATCAAAAGTAGAGGTGCCGCGCCCGACTTCGTCCATCAGCACCAGCGAGTGCTCGGTGGCGCCGTTCAGGATCGCGGCCGATTCGGTCATCTCGACCATGAAGGTCGAGCGGCCGCCGGCCAGGTCGTCGTTGGCGCCGATACGCGTGAAGATGCGGTCGATCGGGCCGATGGTGGCACTCGTCGCCGGCACATAGCTGCCGATATAGGCCAGCAGCACGATCAGCGCGGTCTGGCGCATGAAGGT
>DAMABW010000064.1:5689-15500 GCA_031999925.1 Massilia sp.
GCCCATATTCGGGCCGGTAATCAGCAGCAGGCGCCGTTCGTTCGACAGCTTGCAGTCGTTGGCGATGAAGCGCTCGATCTGTTTCTCGACGACCGGATGGCGGCCTTCGACGATGGTAAGGCAAGGCGCGTCCACCAGCTGCGGCGCGCACCAGTTGTTCACCAGCGCGTGCTTCGTCAGCGCCACCAGGGTGTCGATCTGGGCCAGGCCCTGGGCCACCGTCTGCAACTGGCCGATGTGCGGCGCCAGGCAGGCCAGCAGCTCGTCGTAGAGCTGCTTTTCGCGGGCGAGGGCGCGGTCCTGCGCCGACAGCGCCTTGTCTTCGAAGGCCTTCAGTTCCGGCGTGATGTAGCGTTCGCAGTTCTTCAGGGTCTGGCGGCGGCGGTAGTCGTCCGGCACCTTGTCGGCCTGGCCGTTGGTGACCTCGATGTAGAAGCCGTGTACGCGGTTGTATTCGACGCGCAGGTTGGTGATCCCGGTACGGGCGCGCTCGCGCGTTTCCAGGTCGACCAGGAACTGGCCGGCGTTTTCCGACAGCGCGCGCAGTTCGTCCAGGTCGGCGTCGTAGCCGCGTGCGAACACGCCGCCGTCGCGCACCATCGCCGCCGGTTCTTCCATCACCGCGCGGCTCAGCAAATCGAGGCAGTCGGCGGGCGGCAGCAAGGCATCGTGGATCTCGCGCAGCAGGCAGGAGTCGCCCGGGATGAAGCAGCGCGCCACGCCCTGGCGCAGGGCTGGCAGCTGTTTCAAGCCGTCGCGCAGGCTGGCCAGGTCGCGCGGACGCGCCGACAGCAGGGCGATGCGCGTGGTGATGCGTTCGATGTCCGGCACCTGGGCCAGGATGCTTGATAAACCATCGGCCGCGTCCCCTTGCGCCAGCGCCTCGATCGCTTCGTGGCGCGAACGGGCGACCGACTGGTCGCGGCGCGCATGGTGCAGCCAGTGGCGCAGCAGGCGCGAACCCATCGCGGTGCGGCAGCCGTCGAGCAGCGAGAACAGGGTCGGCGATTCCTGGCCGCGGATGGTCTCGGTCAGCTCCAGGTTGCGGCGCGTGGCGGCGTCCAGGCCGATGAATTCGTTTTCGGACTCCACCGTGAGGCTGTTCACGTGCTGCAGGCCGCGGCCCTGGGTCGAGTGGGCGTAGCGCAGCAGCGCGCCGGCCACACCGAACGCCGCGCCCAGGCCATCGGCGCCGAAGCCGGTGAGGGTCGACACGGCCAATTGGTCGACCAGCGCCTTGTGGCCCTTGACCACGTCGAAGTGCCACTCGGGCACGCGCTGGGTGTGGGCGACCGGGCTGTCCTCGAACAAATCGCCATCGTCGGCGCGCAGGATCTCGGCCGGCGCGATGCGTTCCAGTTCCTGCGTCAGGCGGATCTCGTTGGCGCGCGCGTCGCCGCTGAACTCCATCAGGCGCAGCGCGCCGCTGGCGAGCGACATCCAGGCCAGGCCCGTGGTGACCTGCTTCCGGTTCGTGACCGAGTACAGGGCCAGCAGCGGACGCTCGGCCTTTTCGGGCAGCAAATCGGAATCGGTCAGGGTGCCGGGCGTGACCACGCGCACGACCTTGCGCTCGACCGGGCCTTTACTGAGCGCCGGGTCGCCGATCTGTTCGCAGATGGCGCAGGATTCGCCCAGCTTGACCAGCTTGGCCAGGTAGGGATCGAGCGAGTGGAAGGGCACACCCGCCATCTTGATCGGATTGCCGCCCATCGAGCCGCGCGCGGTCAGGGTGATGCCGAGGATGCGCGCGGCCTTTTCGGCGTCGTCGAAGAAGAGTTCGTAGAAGTCGCCCATGCGATAGAAGACCAGCATGGTGGGGTAGTCGTTCTTGATGCGCAGGTACTGCTGCATCATGGGCGTGACTTTTTCCGTGGCGCTGTTCTTGACGGCGGCGGCGTTGATTTCGGATGGAACGGTGGTCATGTCGGTTGTGTTCGGTACGGCGGGGCAGGGGATGCCAGGACCGCCATTTTAACCGCATCGGCTGGGCAGGCCGTAAAGGATGCGTTCTCCGTATTGACTATGTGGCCCAACGCACGGAAAAAAATTTCCTCGCCGCTATGATTCAGCTTAGAAAGGGGCCGCGATGGGCAAGCTCGATAAAAATATTCTGATCCTGGAACGCGACGAAGACGTCGCCGAAACCGTGTGCAGCATGGCCGAGATGCTCGGCTACCGTACGCGCGTATGCGACACCACCGATGGCGCGCTGACCGAACTGTCGCGCAAGCGCTATGACATCGTGATCACCAACCGCGTGCTGAAGCACACCGAAGTCTCGCTGCCCTGGCTGATCCGCTCGGTCCAGCCCGAAGCCAAGATCGTGGTTACCACGGCCTGGCCGCTCGAACTGAATACGACGGCATTGCCGATCGACTGCCTGCTGCACAAGCCCTTCAGCCTGAACGACCTGAGCACGGCCATCGCTGCTCGATAAGCATCGAGCAATAAGCGAATGCACAGTCAATGAGCGAGCAGTAAGCACTCGCTAACGCCAGCTCACTGCGCCGGCTTGTTCAGCGCCATGGTCTCGGCGTCGAGCAGCAAGTCGCGCACCAACGCCACCAGCTCATCGGCCGCCACCGGCTTGTTCAATACCCGCACGCCGGGAATCTGTACGCTCAGTTCGTTGCCATAGGCCGACACGATCAAGGCCGGCAAGGCCGGCTGCCGCGTGCGCAGGGCCAGGATGAGTTCTTCGCCGTTCATGCCCGGCATGCGGAAATCGGTGACCACCAGGTCGGCCGGTTCCGCGTCGAACAGCGCCAGGGCGGCGCGTCCGTCCGGCGCCGCGCGTACGGCGAAGCCCGCCTTCTCGAGATAACGCGTCAGGATGTAGCTGACGGCCGGATCGTCCTCGGCCAATAGAATACGTTTCAAGATCTAACCTTCGTGCTGGAAGCCGGATGCGGAATCCCTGCGCGCATCGCTCGTCAGGGCCAGGCGGATCCGTTCGGCCAGGTCGGCCAGGCGATAGGGCTTGGCCATGGTCGTGTAGGTGGCGCCGGGGCGGGCCGAGACCGGCAATTCGTTCATGTAGCCGGTGGCGAGGAGTACGGGCACGTCGGGCTGGCGCTTGCGCACCAGTTCGGCCAGGCGTACGCCGTTCATCCCGCCCGGCATGATGATATCGCTGAACAGCAGGTCGATGTCGCCATAGCGCTCGACGAGTTCCATCGCTTCCTCCCCACTCTGGGCCGCCAGCACCCGGTAGCCGAGTTCGCGCAGGTGGTGTTCGGCCAGTTCGCGCACGTCGTGGCTGTCGTCCACCACCAGGATGGTGCGGCGTCCGAGGATGGCTGCCGGGGTCCAGCTCGTCTGCGTGCTCCTGCCCTTGCCGCCCAGGCGGTCGGCCAGGATTTCCAGGCCCGACTGCTGGGCCAGCGGGAAGATCATGCGGATCGTCGTGCCTTCGCCCGGCACGCTGTCGATCTCCAGGCGGCCGTGCGATTGCTGGACGAAGCCGTGCACCATCGCCAGCCCGAGGCCGGTGCCCGGTCCCTTGGTGGTGAAGAAGGGTTCGGTGGCGCGCTGGGCCACTTCCGGCGGCATGCCCTGGCCCTGGTCGATCACGCAGATGACGACATAGGTGCCCGGCGCCAGCCCGTGGCGCTCCAGGCGCTCGCTGTCGACCATGGTCGAGGTGGCGACGGTGACCCGGCCGCCTTCGGGCATGGCGTCGCGCGCATTGATCAGCACATTCAGCAGGGCCATTTCCATGTGGGTGGCGTCGAGCGTGCAGGAAGGCAGGCCGGGTTTCAGGTCGAGATGCAGGTCGACATTCTCGCCAAGGGTACGCACCAGCATGTCGCTGAATTCGACCACCAGCGAATTCAAATTCAGGCGCTTCGGGTCCAGGCGCTGTTTGCGGGCGAAGGTCAGCAGTTGCTGGGTCAGCTTGCTGGCCTTTTCGCTCGCCAGCTGGGCCCGTTCGATCGATTGCAGCGTCGCTTCCGGGTCGTGCACCGTGGTGGTGGCCACTTCCAGGTTGCCGGCCACCACCTGCAGCAGGTTGTTGAAGTCGTGCGCCAGGCCGGCGGTGAGCTGGCCGATGGCTTCCATCTTCTGCGCCTGCAGGTACGACTGCTCGGACACGCGGCGCCGCGTGATGTCCATCTGCGAGGCGAACCAGTACAGCAGCTTGCCGTCCTGGTCGAACACCGGGCCTGCGAACAGGCCGTTCCAGAACGGGCGGCCGTCCGCCTTGTAGTTCAGGATGTCGACCGCCACCGCGCGCTGTTCCGCCACTGCCGCGCGTAGCTCGGCCACGGTGGCGGGGTCGGTTTGTTCACCCTGCAGCAGGCGGCAGTTGCGGCCCAGGACTTCTTCCTCGCGGTACATGGTCAGGTCGAGGAAGGCGCGGTTCACGAACACGATCGGATTGTCGGGCTGGTTCGGGTCGGTGAGTACCATCGGCATGCGCGTCATTTCGATGGCGGCAAAGAAGACGTTGCCGCGGTCTTCGAGGCCGGGGCGCGAGATCTGGCTGGCCTGCCAATGGCGCACGGCGACTTCGCCGATCGGATGGTAGCTGTTGCCCTCCAGCTTGCCAAGCGCGGGCACGCCCTGGCTCTGGCCGCCGCCTTCCTGTTCGTGCGGAAGGTTCTCTCGTTCGTCTTTCGAGCTGCCGGTTGTCATGCTGGACTTCTCCATGGTCTGGTGGATGCAAGGCCAGGCGTTTCGACCCCGTGGGATTATAACAATATGCAAAGTTGGTAATCCGCTGGCGTGCCTGTACACGGAGAACAAGTGGATAGGCGAAAAAACGAACAGGCATGTTCCCGGAGGCGTGTAAAAACACTATTTTTTTCACAATCTGGCCCAACATCGTGTCGGATCGTCTAGACTCGCGCTTATCAATTCAGATGCACTTTCAAGCGCACACAGTATGTACGATCCTGGAAATTCACCCAGCACCCCTCCTACCGAACCCGGCATCGTGCCAAGCAGCGTCGACTTTCCGGTCGTCGGCATCGGCGCCTCGGCCGGCGGCCTGCCGGCGCTGGTACGCCTGTTCGAAAACATGCCGGCGGTGCACGAGATGGCCTTCGTGGTCATCCTGCATTTGTCGCCCAAGCATCCGAGTTCGGCCGCGGCAATCCTGCAGCGCGCCACGCGCATGCCGGTGCTGCAGGTGACGTCGAAGGTGCAGATCGAACCCGGCAACATCTACGTGATCGCGCCGAACCAGCACATGTCGATGATGGACGGCCTGCTGCTGGTCGACCCGCTCGACCGCCCGCGCGGCAAGCACGTCGCCATCGACATGTTCTTCCGCACCCTGGCCGAGGTCCACCGCGAGCGTGCGGTGGCGATCGTGCTGTCGGGCACCGGTGCCGATGGCGCCGTGGGCCTGGCGCGCGTGAAGGAGCAGGGCGGGGTGACGCTGGCCCAGGCACCCGGCGACGCCGAACACGACGGCATGCCGACGGCGGCGATCCGCACCGGCGCCGTCGACTTCGTCCTGCCCGCGATCGAGATCCCGCAAAAGCTGATCGAGCTGTGGAACAACGCGCGCGCGATCCAGATGCCGCCGCCGGGCGACGGCGAGGAACCGGTGGCCCACGTCACCCAGGGCGACGCCACCGCCAACGCCGAGGATGCGCTGCAGGACATCATCGGCGCGCTGCTCAGCCATACCGGGCATGACTTCCGCCACTACAAGCGCGCCACCGTGCTGCGCCGCATCGAACGGCGCTTGCAGGTGCGCGCGGTGCAGACCCTGCCCGAATACCGCGATTTGCTCGAAGCCGACCCGGGCGAGCACAAGCTGCTGCTCGACGACATGCTGATCGGCGTGACGAATTTCTTCCGCGACCGCGAAGCCTTCGAATCGGTCGAGCGCGACATCATTCCCGAACTGTTCAAGGACAAGGGCCCGACCGACGAGGTGCGCGCCTGGGTGGCCGCTTGCGCCACCGGCGAGGAAGCGTATTCGCTGGCCATGCTGATGGCCGACCAGGCCGAGCTGATGGAGCATCCGCCGGCCTTCCAGGTGTTCGCGTCGGACATCGACGACCGCGCGATCGACAGCGCGCGCTCAGGCAATTATCCGGCCTCGATCCTCACCGACGTCGCCCCGACCCGCCTGCGCCAGTACTTCAACAAGGAAGACGACCGCTACCGCATCCGCAAGACCCTGCGCGACCGCATCCTGTTCGCCTCGCACAACCTGCTGCGCGACCCGCCGTTCTCGCGCCTGGACATGATTTCCTGCCGCAACCTGCTGATCTACCTGAACCGCGATGTCCAGGTACGCGTGCTGCAGACTTTCCACTTCGCGCTGAAACCGGGTGGCTATCTCTTCCTGGGCAGCTCGGAGTCGGCCGAATCGGTGTCCGATTACTTCATCCCGGTCGACAAGAAGAACCGCATCTACCGCGCGCGCGGCGGCAGCCGTCCGCTGCAGTACCAGAGCCCGACCTCGGCCGTGTTCGGCGCGCGCCTGCCGGAAGTGAGCCGGGCCAAGCCGGTCGGCAAGCGCCAGTTCTCGTATGCCGAACTGCACCAGCGCGCCCTGGCCCAGTACGCGCCGCCGTCGGCCGTGATCGATGGCGAAGGCAATATCGTGCACATGTCGGAAGGCGCGGGCCGCTTCCTGCGCATGGCCGGCGGCGAGCCCTCGCGCAACCTGCTGACGCTGGTGCTGCCCGAACTGCGCCTGGAACTGCGCTCGGCCATGTACCAGGCCACCCAAAACCACGCCAGCATCGAATGCCGCCCGATCGAACTGCAGGAGCAGAAGGAGCTCGGCACCATCGTGATGTCGGTGCGGCCGTTCCGCGACGAGGACACCGAGACCGACTTCCTGCTGGTGGTCTTCAACCGTGTCGAGCACCTGCCCGAACGCGCCTTGCCGGCGCGCCCGAACGGCAGCCACGACGTGGTGCTGGGCCAGCTCGAGGCCGAGCTGCAACGCAAGCGCGAGCAGCTGCAGGAAACCATCGAGAATGCCGAGGTCTCGACCGAGGAACTGCGCGCCTCGAACGAGGAACTGCAGGCGATCAACGAGGAACTGCGCTCGGCCACCGAGGAACTCGAGACCAGCAAGGAAGAACTGCAGTCGGTGAACGAGGAGCTGATCACCGTCAACTACGAGCTGAAGGTCAAGGTCGAGGAAACCGGCAAGGCCAACGACGACCTGAATAACCTGATCGCCTCGACCGACATCGCCACCATCTTTGTCGACAGCGGCCTGCGCATCAAGCGCTTCACCCCGCGTGCGGCCGACCTGTTTTCGATCATCGCCTCCGACATCGGCCGCTCGCTGCTCGACTTGACCCACAAGCTCGACTACGACGCGCTGGCCGAGGACGTCAGCGCCACCTTCGACACGCTGCGCCTGGTCGAGCGCGAGGTGCGCAGCAACGACGGCCGCTACTACATCGTGCGCCTGCTGCCTTACCGCACCAACGAAGACCGCATCGAAGGCGCGGTCATGACCTTCTTCGACATCACGGCGCGCCGCCAGGCCGAGGAGCTGGCGCGCGCAACCGAGGCGCGCATGCGCATGGTGGCCGAGAGCGCCAACGACTACGCCATCATCACGATGGACGAAGAGGGCCGAGCGACCAGCTGGAACAAGGGCGCCGAGGCACTGTTCGGCTACAGCGAACAGGACATGCTGGGCCAGAAGCTGGACGCGCTGTTTGTGCCGGAAGACCGCGCCGCCGGCGTGCCCGCCGAGGAACTGCGCCGTGCGCGCGAGGACGGCCGCGCCGAGGACGAGCGCTGGCACCTGCGCAAGGATGGCAGCCGCTTCTTCTGCAGCGGCGTCACGACGCCGCTGAGCAACGGCGACATGCATGGCTACGCGAAGATCGCACGCGACGTCACGGCGCGCGAGCGCCAGGAGCAGGCGGTGCGCTCCGACGCCGAGAACGCGGTGGCGCTGAAGGACGAATTCCTGGCGGTGATGGCGCACGAACTGCGCCATCCGCTGAACATGATCAACATTAACGTCGAGCTGCTGGCGCGCATGCCGGAAATCCGCCAGTCGCCGGCTTTCCTGCGCGCCGCCACCATCATCCGCAATTCGGTGATGAGCCAGGCGAAGATCATCGACGATTTGATGGACATGTCGCGCGTGCGCACCGGTAAGCTGTCGCTGACGATGGCGCCGGTGCTGCCCGACCTGGTGGTGCGCGGCATCGTCGAGGTAATGCGCGCCGATCCGGCCTCGCAGGACATCGCCATCGAGCTGGCCGGCAGCGCCGACGGCCTGTACGTGATGGCCGACGCCGTGCGCATCGAGCAGGTGCTCATGAATTTGCTGAGCAATGCGTTGAAGTTCACGCCCAGGGGCGGGCGCGTCGCGGTGCAGGTCGAGCGCGACGACGGCCTGCTGCGCATCGACGTCATCGACAGCGGCCAGGGCATCGCGCCATCCTTCCTGCCGCACGTGTTCGACATGTACGGCCAGAGCGCATCGGTGACCACGCGCACCAAGGGCGGCCTGGGCATCGGGCTGGCGCTGGTGCGCGAAATCGTCGTGCTGCACGGCGGCCGGGTCGAGGCCTTCTCGGAAGGGGCCGGCAAGGGCGCGCGCTTCAGCGTCTGGCTGCCGCTGCTCGACAGCCACGCCGCGCCGCTGCCGGGCGGCGGCGGCGAGGGCGAGGACAGCATGGCCGGCCTGCGCATCCTGGTGGTCGACGACATGGAAGAGATGCTGCTGATCTTCAAGTCGCTGCTGGAGACGGGCGGGGCGACCGTGTTCGAGGCCACCAGCGCGCGCACAGGGCTGGAAATCCTGGAACGCGAGCAGATCGATCTGCTGATCTCGGACGTCTCGATGCCCGAGATCGACGGCTACGAATTCCTGCGCCGCATCCGCGCCAATCCGGCGCTGGCCAGGCTGCCGGCAATCGCCATCAGCGGAATGCGGCGCGACAGCGATATCGCGAATGCGCGTGCGGCGGGCTACTCGGCGCACCTGGGCAAGCCGGTCTCGGTCGAGCGCCTGAGCGCGATCGTGCACGACCTGCTGCCGCGCGGCGGGGCGGCGAAACGCTGAAGTGGCGCGGACGCATTCGGGCGGCTACTTGCCGCAGGATGTCGCCAAATTTTACATCTTTCGCCGGAAGATTTGACAATCTCTCCGTAAGGCATTGATTTAGCGGAAGCTTCCGTCACAGGTGCAGAACTTGCTTTTCTTTCCTGGTTAACCGAAAGGAGAGCCATGAGCATGTTCCCGCACCGCCTTACCGCTTTGTTCCTTGCCTGCCTGGTGAGCGGCAGCGCCGGCGCCACCGTTGTTGCCAGCAATACCCGCTACGGCCTGTTCGACGGCAGCGAGGGCACGCGCAGCCTCAACGTGACCTACCACGGTTCCATCCTCGACCTGAACCTGATCCTCGACCTGGCCAAGTGCGACGATCCGCCGATCGGCGCCGGCGGCGGGGCCTGCCGCGGCTTCGGCATCCCGTATGAAGATGAGTTCTCGATTGCGCTGGTGGCGCCCGACGGCACCACGGTCGACCTGGTGCGCGCCTACGAGACCTATGCGCGCGGGAATGCCGGCGCCGGTCGCGTGCGCCTGCATTTCGACGACGAGGCGCCGGATGCCGCCGGGCCGCAGCTGGCGTCGGGCAGCTTCCGCCCGGCCGGTTCGCTGTCCGCCTTTGACGGCATGGATGTGTACGGGCGCTGGACGCTGCAGTTCCAGGATTTCTTCCCGGGCGACCCGCTCGAATTCTTCGCGGCGCGGCTGGATGTGGAAACCGATCCGCCGGCGCCGGTGCCGGAACCGGCGTCGCTCGCCTTGCTTGGGCTGGGGCTGGGCCTGCTGGGGCTGCGGCGCTTCAGCGCG
>DAMABW010000065.1:0-15409 GCA_031999925.1 Massilia sp.
CCTTGACGTTACCGGCGTGCGCGAACTGATGCGCCACCCGGCATTCACCCTGCGCAACCCGAACCGCGCGCGCAGCCTGATCTCGAGCTTCTGCGCCGGCAATCCCGTGCAGTTCCACGCACCGGACGGCAGCGGCTACGCCTTCTGGGCCGACCAGGTGATCACCCTCGACGGCCTGAACCCGCAGGTGGCCAGCCGCCTGGCACGCGCCATGGACCGCTGGCGCCGCTACACGCCGGCACTGCAGGAGCACATGAAGAAGGCACTACAGCAGGTGGCAGGACAGCAGCGCCTGTCGAACGACGTGCGCGAAGTCGTCGGCAAGGCACTGGCCAACTAAGCGCCACGATAAGAATTCAATACCAAGCAAAGGAAGTTCATGAAACGCGTCAGTCTCACGCAACACCTCGTGGAGGAGCAACGCCTCCACAACACCATTCCGGCCGAGCTGCGCCTCCTGATCGAGGTCGTGGCCCGCGCCTGCAAGCGCATCAGCTATGAAGTCAGCAAGGGCGCGCTGGGCGACATCCTCGGCAGCGCCGACACCGAGAACATCCAGGGCGAAGTGCAGAAAAAACTGGACGTGATTTCCAACGAGATCCTGCTGGAAGCGAACGAGTGGGGCGGCCACCTGGCGGCGATGGCATCGGAAGAAATGGAAAGCATCCACCCGATCCCGAACCGCTATCCGAAGGGCGAGTACATGCTGCTCTTCGATCCGCTCGACGGCTCCTCGAACATCGACGTCAACGTGTCGATCGGCACCATCTTCTCGGTGCTGAAAGCGCCGGAAGGCATGGGCGAACCAACCGAAGCCGCCTTCCTGCAACCGGGCACGGCCCAGGTGGCGGCCGGCTACGCGGTGTATGGTCCGCAAACCATGCTGGTGCTGACCACCGGCGACGGCGTGCACTGCTTCACCCTGGACCGCGAAATGGGTTCCTGGGTTCTCACCCAGAGCAACATGCAGATCCCGGCATCGACCAAAGAATTTGCGATCAACATGTCGAACAAGCGCCACTGGCATCCGCCGGTGCAGCGCTACGTCGACGAAATGCTGGCCGGTAAAACCGGTGCGCGCGGCAAGGACTTCAACATGCGCTGGATCGCCTCGATGGTGGCCGACGTGCACCGCATCCTGAACCGCGGCGGCGTCTTCATGTACCCGGCCGACATGCGCGACCCTTCGCAACCGGGCAAGCTGCGCCTGATGTACGAAGCCAATCCGATGGCGATGATCGTCGAGCAGGCCGGCGGCGCCGCCACCGATGGCGTGAACCGCATCATGGAGATCCCGCCGACCAAGCTGCACCAGCGCGTGCCGGTGTTCCTCGGTTCGAAGGAAGAAGTCGAGCTGGTGACCCGCTACCACCAGGAACAATAAACTGCGGCAGTAATTATTTGGCAAATCCCGCGCGAAATTGCCGAGCCGGACTAGCACGTTTGCTACGTTGTTGCTAGAATACGGCTCTTCGTCGGGATAGCCTGGCGTAGAGCCGCTGTAGCTCAGTCGGTAGAGCAGCGCATTCGTAATGCGAAGGTCACCAGTTCGATTCCGGTCAGCGGCACCAAGAATTCAGCAGTAAAAAGAAAGGGTTGTGCGTGAAAACGTGCAGCCCTTTTTTCTTGCCTGAACACTCCTGGCTGTCTCCTGTCCAGGTGCCATCCTTGTCGCACCCCACTCTCCCAATCAGCAAGCATTCGCCAAAAACCTGTCGGCAGAAAGTTATATAAATAACATCTACATTTGTGAAAATGTGATTATCTTGGTAAAATATTGTCCGCTTGAACGCACTACCTCCCCACTAACAGCGTTGGCTTGGCCTGGATCGACAGGCCGTTCACAACGCATGCTCCGGGCACAGCCCTGTCCTGAACAGGACGGCTTTGCCGCCAATGGCCGCGAAAAGCAACGCCATCCATGACCCGCCTGTCCATTGCCCAAGCAGGGCACAAGCGCAGGCAATACCTCGGTCCGTTACGGACTATGGATACCGGCGCGGCCTCTGGAGCCGAAAGAAAGGAATCAATGACAACAACGAACATCAAGCGCGCCGCTGCGCTGGCAGTCGCCATTCTCGTTTGCACACCCGCCCGCGCCGACGAACCGGTCGCGTCTCCTCTGAAGATCGGCGGCGCCGTCCGCTTCAATTACGTCTACAAGAGCTGGCAGGACGAGTATGCGAGCGGCTTCTTCGGCCTGGACACGGCGCGCCTGAATGTCGACTACGACGATGGCACCCTGATCGGGTCGGCCGAGTACCGCTACAACAACTACCCAAAAGGGCAGGGCGGCTACTGGCAACACTTCCTGCACCACGGCTGGGTCGGCATGCGCTTCGCCGACAAGAGCACGCTGCATGTCGGCCTGGACAAGCAGGTGTTCGGCTTGTTCCCCTTCGCATCGAATAATTTTTACTCGTCGATTGCCTTCTATGCCGGCTTCGAGGACAAGTACGACCTGGGCCTGACCTATGCCAGCAAACCCGGCCCGTTCGAATGGCAGTTCGGCTTTTATCCGCGCGACGGCGGCTCGTATGGCGGCGGCGGCAACACGGCCGGCGCGTCGAACCGCTATTCGTACAACATCGTGGCCGACGATAGCGAGCAGGGATTCGGCACCGGCCAGGACGACAGCGAGCGCAATACCCTGGTCGGGCGCCTGGCCTGGCATGTCGGCCCCGAAGCGCAGCACGAATTCGGTATTTCCGGCCTGACCGGCGAGATTCGCAACGGCGCTGGCGTCGATACCCGGCGCAACGCGGCGGCTGTCCACTATGCCGGTCCGGTCGGCCCCTTCAAGCTGATGCTCGAAGCCCTGCGCTACCGCTACCGGACTGCGCACGATGCCGGCCAGACCTATGATGGCCTCGATCCCAACAGTTTCGTGATGCTCGGCGCCTTCGGCTATCCGTATCCGCTGGCCGCGAAAGGGAATGTCTATATCGCCAACCTCAGCTACGCCATCCCCGGCAAACTGGGGCCGTTCAGCGGATTCAAGCTCTACAACGACTACAGTGTCCTGGACAAGAAGATCGGCGGCTACAAGGATTCGGTGCAGAATGTCACCGGCCTCAGTTTCTCGTCGGGCAAATGGTCGTTCTACGTCGATTTCATGCGCGGCAAGCACCACCCCTACCTGTCGCCGGATGCCGGCGGCCTGGCGGCAACGCCTGCGAAATATGACCGGTTCACCCGCCGAATCAATTTGCAGGCCGGTTACTACTTCTGATCTTGCAGCATGTGCCGGCAGGAAGCAGCCGGCACATTCTTTCGTTTGCGAACGGAAACTGATTTTTCCTGTACGCCGCGCTTTTCACTGCCATCTTCACCCAAAGTCCACCGATCTAACAGCTCTGTTAGTCAGCGCACTGTCCCGCCCTCCCAGCTGTTATAACTTTTGTATCGCGACGCGGTTTTCCCGACGGCCGCAATCGTGCAGTGCGCCAGACCGGCGTACGCTGTGAGACGGGATGCGAAAGTGACGTGCTATGAACGGGAATTCGACGGAACTTTTGAGGTCGCCAGATGTCATCGATGCGAATCCTTGACGGAAGGCACAATCCGAATGATCCATTGATGTAGCGCAGTCCATTTTCGCGCCTCCGTTTTGTTTCGAGCGCAATCGGGGAGAATGTGGATCGGGTTTCGGTCTACTCCGCGGTGATCTACTTTTTACGAGGACAAAGTCATGGATAATCAGAAATCGAGCGAGGGTAAAGGCGTTGATGCAGGCCGTCAAGGCGCAGGCAACAGCATTGGTAAAGACCAGCAATCGGGCCTGAACAAGGACCTGCAATCGGGCGCCAGCAGCCAGAAGGGTGCCGGCGGCTCCTCGGGCAGCACCGGTTCGTCGTCGGGCAGCATGAGCGGCGGTTCGTCGTCGAGCGCCAGCCCGGCCACCAGCGCAACCAGCGGCGGCACCAGCAATGCCAGCAGCGCAGCCGGTTCGTCGGGCAGCATGGGCTCGTCGAGCGGCATGGGTTCGTCGTCGGGCACGTCGGGTTCGTCGGGCGCCATGGGCTCCTCGTCGACCGGTTCGTCGATCGGTTCTTCGTCGACCGGCTCTTCGTCGACCGGCAGCTCGGCCTCGGGTGCCGGTTCGTCGGGCTCGTCGGGCGCCATGGGCGGTTCGTCCGCTTCGGGCAGCAGCGATGCGTCGAAAGACTCGTCGTCGAAAGACGCGAGCGTGCTGTCGTCGGTCAAGCCTGAAGAAATGCACAAGTCGATCGACAAGGCTGCCGAAGCAGCCCAGCCGATGGTCGACCGCGTCGTCAGCAGCGCCCACGCCGGCGTCGACAAGCTGAGCGGCCTGCTGAGCAGCGCCCAGGAAAGCTTCGGCACCCGCAAGGAGCAAGTCAACGACACCTACCAGCAACTGGCCGACTCCGGCCGCGAGTATGTCCGCGCCAAGCCGGGCACCGCCATCGCCATCGCAGTCGGCGTGGGTTACGTCCTCGCCAAGCTGCTGGGTGGCAGCAACCGCCGCGATTACTAATCGCACCGGGTGACCGCGCCCGAGGCAGCATTGCGCTACCTTGGGCTGCCACAGGCTCGAACCCCGGCCAGCAGCCTGCCGGCCGGGGTTCGGCATCCATCAAGAATTCAGAAGGGAGAACTTATGCAAGCTCATTCGGTGAGCGGGGCCACGCACGCCCCTACGGGTGGTATCCCGGCTCAGAACCTGCCCGATGGCGCCGTCGAAGCGCGCCGCTCCGGTGTGTCGTGGGGCGCGATTTTCGCGGGCGCCGTGGCCGCCGCTGCGCTCTCCCTCGTGCTCTACCTGCTCGGCTCGGGCCTCGGCTTCGCGGCTGTTTCCCCTTGGTCGGACAATTCCGGCGTCGCGCTCGGCATCTCGGCCATCCTGTGGCTGACCTTTACCCAGCTCGCGGCCTCCGCCGTCGGCGGCTACCTGGCCGGGCGCCTGCGCGTGAAATGGGCCAGCGTGCGCACCGACGAAGTCTATTTCCGCGACACCGCGCACGGCATGCTGTCCTGGGCCGTGGCCACGCTGGTTACCGCCGCCTTCTTCGGCGGCCTGATGAGCAAGATGGCCGGCACGGCCGTCGATGCGGGCGCCGGTGTCGCCAAGACCGCCGTGGCCAGCGGCGCGGCCGCGACTGCAGCGGTGGCGAACAATGATGGCGGCAACGGAAACAGCGCGGGCACCAATCCGCTCGACTATTTCTCGGACATGATGCTGCGCAGCGAAAAGCCGGGCACCGTCGACGACGCCAACCTGCGCCGCGAAACCGGGCGCATCCTGGCCAATAGTGTGCCGAACGGCAGCCTGGCGACCGAAGACCGTGCCTACCTCGCCACCCGCATCGCCGAGCGTACCGGCCTGGACCGCGTGACCGCCGAACGGCGCGTCGACGATGTCTATGCCCGCAGCGCGGCAGCGGCAGCCAAGGCCAAGGCGACGGCAAAAGAGGCCGCCGACAAGGCACGCAAGGCAGCGGCCGGCACGGCGCTGTGGCTGACCGTGTCCCTGTTCATTGGCGCCTTCATTGCCAGCTGGTGCGCCACGATTGGCGGCCGCCTGCGTGACAACTGAACGTCACGTTTGATCGATCAACAGAAAGGGAGAACATCATGCGTTCGATACTACTTTGGTTGCTGGGGGTGCCGATTCCGATCATCATCCTGCTCGCGATCATCTTCTAGCAGCACCTTGATAGCAAGTTACAAAACAAAACGCCGGCAATGCCGGCGTTTTGTTTTGGCGGATACGGCCTGCATTGCGTAGGGTGGTCGGCTCGACCCGGGCAGGTGAATCCAGCTGGCGTTTGCGCCGCCCACGCGTTCAACGCACGGCGGCGTCGGCGCGATTGTGAAGCGGAGTTGAACGCGTGGAAGGCGTTGGCGTCGCGTGTGATCGAGCGCCAGGGTAGAGCCTTCCACCCTACGAAAACATCGGCAAGCGCCGGCCCCCGACCAGCGCCACACTCTTCACTTCATCGCCGTCGGCTCACCCGCTTTCGCCGGCGTATCATGCGGATGCCTGCTCCCCCGCCGCACCGCGCGCCAGAGCAAATTCTTGAGGTCGTCCACATAGGTGAACACCGCCGGCACCACCAGCAGGCTCAGTAGCGTCGAGGTGATCAATCCGCCGATCACGGCAATCGCCATCGGCGAGCGGAAGCTCGGGTCGCCCGACAGGCCCAGGGCCAGCGGCAGCATGCCGGCACCCATGGCGATGGTGGTCATGATGATCGGGCGCGAACGCTTGTGGCAGGCGTCGACCAGGGCGTCGAAGCGGTTCATGCCGGCCTGGCGCGCCAGGATCGCATAGTCCACCAGCAGGATCGAGTTCTTGGTCACGATCCCCATCAGCATGATCAGGCCGATCATGGTCGGCATCGACAGCGCGCTGTTCGTCAGGAGCAGCGCCACAAACGCGCCGCCGATCGACAGCGGCAGCGCCGCCAAAATGGTCAGCGGCTGCATGAAGTCGGCGAACAGCAGCACCAGCACGCCGTAGATGCACAGCACGCCGATCGTCATGGCGATGCCGAAGCTGGCGAACAGCGCCTGCATTTCCTGGGCGTCGCCGAGTTCCGCAATCGTCACCGAGGCCGGCAGCGTATTGAAAGCGGGCAGGGCGCGCGCCTCGTCGTTCACTTCGCCGAGCGAGCGGCCCGACAGCTCGACGTCGAGCGTCACGTTCCGGCTGCGGTTCAGGCGGTCGATCTGGGCCGGGCCGCTTTCCATGGTGATGCTCGCCACGCTGGCCAGCAGCACCGGACCGTTCTTGCCGGGCACCGTCAAGCGGCCGATGGCATCGAGGTCGGCACGTACCGCATCCGGCAGTTTCACGCGGATCGGCACCTGGCGCTCGGACAAATTCATCTTGGACAGCGATTGCTCGTAGTCGCCGGCCGTGGCCACGCGCACGGTTTCGCCGATGGCCGCCGCCGTCACGCCCAGGTCGGCGGCGCGCGCAAAGTCGGGACGTACGATGATCTCGGGCCGCACCAGCGAGGCGCTGGAACTGACGTTGCCGATGCCCTGCAGCGTGCGCAAGTCGCGTTCGGCGCGCTGGGCGGCGGCGGCCAGCGCCACCGGGTCTTCGCTGCGCAAGACCAGCTGCATCTTGCTGCCGGTGTCGGCCTGGCCGACGGTGAAGCGGGCGCCGGGAATGGCGGACAATTCCGTCCGCATGCGGCGCTCCAGCACATCGAGCTTGTCGTCGCGCTCGCTGCGGTGCACGGTGGTCACGGTCAGCACCGCGCGCCGTGCTTCGGCCGCCGCGCCGGGCGCAAAGGCGTCGCCGCTGGAGCCGCCGCCGATCGAACTGAACACGCCGGTCACGCCCGGCACGCGCATGGTCGCCAGGCGCGCCTGCTCGGCCACCGCATGGGTCTGCGCCAGCGTCGAGCCGGGCGGCAGCTCGACGTTGACCAGGGTCTGGCCACGGTCGGCGGCCGGCACGAAGCCGGTCGGCAGCAGCGGCACCAGGGCAATCGAGGCGGCAAAGAACAGCAGCGAAATCAGGGCGGTGGCCAGGCGATGGCGCAGGCACCACTGCATGGCGCCCATGTAGCGCCGCATCAGCGGACCATCCTTCTGCTCGTGCGGCTTCGCCGGCTTCAGGATGTAGGCCGCCATCATCGGTGTGAGCAGGCGCGCCACCACCAACGAAGCGAGGATGGCCAGCACCGCGGTCCAGCCGAACTGCTTGAAGAAGCGCCCCGGTATGCCGCTCATGAAGGCGGTGGGCAGGAACACCGCCACCAGCGAGAAGGTGGTGGCGATCACCGCCATGCCGATTTCGTCGGCCGCTTCCAGCGCGGCCTGCATCGGCGTTTTCCCCATCTGCAGGTGGCGCGCGATGTTCTCGATCTCGACGATGGCATCGTCGACCAGCACGCCGACCACCAGGGCCAGCGACAGCAGCGTCACCATGTTCAGCGTGTAGCCGAACAGGTATTGGCCGAGGAAGGCCGGGATCACCGACAGCGGCAGCGCGGCGGCAGCCACCAGCGTGGCGCGCCAGTCGCGCAGGAACCACCACACCACCAGCACCGCCAGCACCGCGCCTTCGTACAGCATCTCCATCGAGGCGTCGAAGTTTTCCTGTACCGGCTCGGCGTTGTCGACCACTTCCTTGATGATCACGTTCGGATGCGCCTTTTGCAGGTCGAGCACGGCCTGGCGCGCGCCTTCGGCGACCTCGGTCTCGCTGGCGCCGCGCGTGCGGAACACCTCGAAGCCGATCACGCGCCGGCCATCCTGCTCGGCCAGGGCGCGCGGTTCGCTCACGGTGTCGATGACCTTCGCCACTTCGTCCAGGCGCACGCGGCGGCCATCGGGAAGCGGGATGTCCATGCGCGCCAGTTCCTGGGCGCTGGCCACCGTCGCCAGCGTGCGCACCGACTGCTCGGCGCCGCTGACGTCGCCGCGGCCGCCCGGCGCTTCGCGCTGCACGTTGCGCAGTTGGCGTGAGATGTCCAGCGCCGAGACGCGCAGCGCCGCCATGCGCGCATCGTCGAGTTCGACGCGGATCTCGCGGTCGACGCCGCCGATGCGCTTGACCGCGCCCATGCCGGGCACGCCCAGCAGGCGTTTCGACACGGCGTTGTCGACGAACCAGCTCAGCTCCTGGTCGTCCAGCGCGCCTGCGCCGGCCTTGGCCGTGGCAGTAAAGGTGAGGATGGCGCGGCCGGCGGTGGCGGTCTTGGTCACGCTCGGCTCGCGCATCTCGGCCGGCATGTCGGCGCGCACCTGGGAGACGGCGTCGCGCACGTCGTTCACGGCGTCGGACAGATTTTTGTCGAGGATGAATTCGACGGTGACCGTGGCCACGCCGTCGAGCACGCGCGTGTAGATGTTCTTCACGCCTTGCAGCGTGGCGACCGAGTCCTCGATCTTGCGCGCGACCTCGGTTTCCAGTTGGGCCGGCGCGGCGCCGTCGAGCGTGGCGGTGACGGTCACGATCGGCAGTTCGATATCGGGGAAGAACTGGATCTTGTTGGCCTTGAAGGCGAGCAGGCCGGCCAGCGTGAGCAGGGCGAACAGCAGGATCGCCGGGATCGGGTTGCGGATCGAGAGGGCGGAAAAATTCATCGACAGCCCCTTAGCGCGCAGCGCCGGCCGCAGCGCCGGCCGCAGTTCCGGTTCCCATGCCGGCCGGCGCATTCACCGGGGCGGCGCCCGCCGTCGGCGCCGCATTGGCAGCTTGGCCCGCCGCTGCCTGGACATTGCGTACCAAATCCCCATCGTTCAGGAAGCCGGCGCCGCTGACGACGATCTGCGCATCCGGCGCCAGGCCGCCCAGCACCTCGATGCGCTCGCCCAGGCGGCGGCCGGTCGCGATCTTTTGCTGGCTCACGCGGCTGTCCGCGTTCAGGCGGAACACGTAATTGAAACCGTCGCGCACGGCGATGGCGCTTTGCGGCACGGTCAGCGCGTTCGACGCGCCCATCTCGAACTCGCCGCCCGCGAACATGCCGGCCTTCAGCGGCGCATTCCCGCTCAACGCCGGCGGCAGGTCGACATAGACCAGCGCGGTGCGCGTCTGCGCGTCCACGGTCGGGGCGATCATGCGCACCTTGCCCGTGACTTCGCTGCCGTTGGCCGCTTTTACGATGGCGCGCGTGCCGGGCTTGATGCGGCCAATGTCGGCGGCCGTGACTTCGGCGCGCCATTCCAGGCGGCCCTGGCGGATCAGGCGGAACAGTTCCATGCCCGCGCCGACCACGGCGCCGACTGTGGCGCTGCGCGCCGAAATCACACCGCTGTCGGGCGCGACCACGTTCGTGTACTTCAGGCGCAGCTGTTGCTGGCTGAGGGTGGCGCGGGCGGCGGCCACGCGCGCGGTGGCGGTATTCGCGGCCGTCAGGTACTGCGCCACCTGCTGCTCGCTCATCGCGCCCGAACTGCGCAGGGCTTCGCCGCGCCGTGCGTTGGCCGCGGCTTCCTCGGCGTTCGCCTGCGCTTCCTGCAGCGCCGCGCGCGCCTGGGCAACGTCGGCGTTCACGGTATCGGCCGAGAACACGGCCAGCACGTCGCCTTTCTTGACCACGTCGCCGACGTTCACGCGCACTTCCAGCAGGCGCAGGCCGTTCGACTCGCTGCCGATCACCGCTTCCTGCCAGGCCGCCACGTTGCCGTTGGCGCCCATGCGCAGCGGCAGCTCGGCGCTGGACGGACGCGCGGTGGTGACGGTCAACGCCGGCGTGGCCGGTGCGTTCTTCTTGTCGTCGGCGTCCTTGCCGCAGCCGGCCAGGGTCAGGGCGAAGAGGATCAGCGCGGCCGAGCCGGCGCGCGAAGGAAAGCGGGTGGTTGTGAATGGCATGGGCAATGGTTCCGTGATCTGGGCGGCCGCTGTAGACGGCATCGAAGTACTTACGCAGTTTATCAAACGGCACGAAAAGTTGACGCTTGTCTAATTTCAACCCCGAATCGCGGACATCGCTACAATGGATTTTTGCAGGAGGCCTTCATGAAGCAGTCCTTGTTGTTGGCCGCGTTCGCCAGTCCGCTGGTGTGCGCCTTGCCGCTCCATGCCGTAGCGCAGGCCGCGACGCACAGCGCGGCGCCGGCGGATTCGCCTTGCCGCGTCGGCGACAAGGCCGCCGAGCGTGCTTCCGCCGCCTTGCCGGCTCGCGCCGGTACCAGGCCCATGCCCGAGCGCGGCACGGTGGCGCCGGCGAACCGGGTGCCGTCGCAGGTGACGTCGGGGTCGTCGCGCGCGATGGCGGCGGCTACCGCACGGCGTGAAGCGGAGGATGCGAAAAAAATCGGTGGTTCGGAATGCGAGCCGATGATGCAGGGAGACGCGCCGGCGAATGGTAGAGAAAAGGAGTAATCGACCGAAATTGCACCGGAATGGTGCAATTCATCTTGCATGCGCACCTGCATGATGCGCTGCGACATAAATCCTGGTCGAAGTGGTGCTGAGGCACTGGCGGCCGGATACTGACCGAGAGGAGATACGGTATTGATACCGTAGTTTTACCGTATTGCGGTGCACAATAAACCACGCTATATTGGAACCGTCTCCTCCAGTTTTCTCCGAATACTGGATTACCGCCCGGTACCGCAAGGTACTCGGGCGTTTTTTTTGCGCGTTATCGTTGGCCTTGAACGAGGCCGGCGGCGTAATCGTACGGTGGGCACTCCGTGCCCACGCGGTACGCACGGGTCCGGGAGCCGTTGGCGGTGAGGTATCGCTCGTGCAATATGAGATGGACGAAACGTGGGGCATGGCGTCTGGCCAGGCGCCACGTTAGTGGGCGATGAGTCACCGCACGTGGTGCAAGGATAGTCACGTAACCGCGTGGGCACAGAGTGCCCACCGTACGGTCCACGTTATTAACTCAAGCCAGCGCTGCGATTACTCCACACCCTCACCCTGGAAACTCCCCGCCCGCCAGGTCAGTACCAGCGTATCCCGGTGCCCATGCTCGCCCAGCGGTTGGATCGGCGTCGACTCGTGGATCACCGCCGCATCATCCAGCAGCAGCATGGTCCACGGTTCGGTCATCGTGAAGCGCTGCCCGCGCGGCCCGTTCGCCTCGAACACGCGCGTCTCGCCGCCCTTGATGCCGGCGCGGTCGATCAGGATCACCGCCACATAATCGACGCCATCGCGGTGCGCGCCTTCGGGCGTCGGCCGGCCGATGCCGTCGGCGGTATCGATGCGGAACTGGTGCGCTTCCACATACCAGGGCTGCTCGCCCTTCACGTTCGAACACACCGCGCCGAGCGCGCGCAGCAGGCGCTGCCAGGCCGGCTGGGCGATGGTGTCGTCTTCGATCGGTTCGAACAGGCGGTGCATGCCGCCGTGCAGGGCGTTGTACTCGACCGGCTGCCAGTGCGCGCGGTGCGGCGTCTGCTCGAGCGCGGCACCATCATCGACAAAGCAGGAGTGGCGGCGGCGCCGGTAGCGGCCGCCGTCCTTCAGGTAGTTGTCGAGTTCGAGGTGCTCCCAGCTCGGCGCCAGCGCCTGCAGCTCGGCCAGCGAGCAGCCGGCCAGTTGCGCCACGTCGGCCGGACGCAGCAGGGCATAGCCCTCGCCACGCAGCGCCTCGACGAGGCGGGAAGGATCGGTGTAGGGTGGTTCGGAGGTCATCATGCCCGGAAGCGTAGCACCTTTCGCTTCCGGTAGTGAAGGGAGGCCACGGAGCCTGCCCTTCATCAAACCGGTTGTTGTTACCAGGTCTTGGTGAACGTCACGCGGAAGGAACGCGGCTCGATCGGGTGGAAATGGATGTCCTCGACCGGCTCCGTTTCGCCGGCCAGCTGCGATACGTAGTAATAGTCGATGGCCGAATCGCGCCGGTTGCCGAGATTGAAGCCTTCCAGTTCCACCTGCATGTCCTTGCCGATGCGGTAGCCGATGCGGCCGTTCAGCGTGGCGCTGGCGTGCGAGCGCACGCTGTTTTCCTCGATCAGCGGACGCGGGCCGAAGTAGCGCAGGCGCAGCGCGCCCGACCACGGGCCGACCTTGTCGACGGTGAGCGCCAGCTGGCCCACGCCTTCCACGGCGCCCGGGATCCTGTCGCCATCCAGGTTGGCGCCGCGCGAGCGCGCCCGCGCAAACGCAGCGTCGAAGTCGACCGCCAGCCACTTCAAGGGCCGCCAGTAGTTCGAGAACTCGATGCCATAGCGGCGGCTGGCATCGCCCGCTTCGGTCATGCCGGCGTCGCCGATGTAGGTGAGTTCGGAATCGAAGTCGAGGCGGTACAGCGACACCGCGGTCTGCATCTTCGGGATCGCTTCGGTACGCAGGCCCAGCTCCATGCCGCGCGAACGCACCAGCCCCGGCGCGCGTTCGACGGCTTCCAGCGTGGCTGGATCGATCCCCGCCACCGTGCCGCGCGCATCGTTGCTGTGGAAGCCGTGGCCGTAGTTCGCGTAGAACTCGGTCGACTCGAACGGCGCCAGGATCAGGCTGAACGACGGGCTGACCTGCGTGTCGCTCGTGCGGCCGGTGTTCTCGCTGCGGTCGCTGCGCACGTCGAAGCGGTAGCGGTCGGCGCGCAGGCCGGCCACGGTGCGCACCATCTCGCCCCAGCGCGTGGCGTTCTCGACGAACAGGGCGCCGCTGGTCTCGACGATATGGTCTTCGCGCGTGGTGCTCAGGCGCTGGCGCGCACGGGTGTTGTACAGGCCATTGAAGATGTTGTCGTTCTGCAGGCGCGCGCCCACCGTCAGGTCGGAGGCGACCGTGTCGCCGCGGTGCACGTGCCAGGTTTGGCTGGCGTCCACGCCGCTAGTCACGCGCCGGTCCGGCTGGGCGAACTGGTCGCCGTTGTCCGGATCGTTCATCACGTACGTAAAATTCGAGTACAGGTCGAGCTGGTTGCGGATCACATAGGCACTCACCTTCGAGGCCGAATCGGCATCGGTCTGGCGCCAGATGCCCGACAGGCTGTAGCGGCGCGCATTGCCGCCGTCGGTGTCGTCGATGGCATCGAAGCGGCCGATGCGGCCGTCTTCCACCGCGCGCAGCGGGATCTGGTCGGTGGCGTTCCAACGGCCGCGGTAAGCCATGGCCGTCACGCTCCAGCCGTTGTTGACGAAGCCGCGGCTGTAGCGCAGCACCGCATTCGTCTTGCGGTAGTCATCGCCGCGCGTCCACGGGCCGTCGTTCTTCATCAGTTCCAGCGCATACAGCAGGGTGCCGCCGGCCACTTCGGGCGAACCGGCCAGCATGCCGCGCGCAAAGCCGTCCTGGCCCAGGGTAATGCTGCCGATGTCCTTCACCAGACGGTTGGCGTAGCTGACCTGGGCGCTGCCGGCCGACGAGAAATCGCCTTCGCGCGCGGAGTACGGACCCTTGCGGTAGTCGAGGCGGGCGACCAATTCCGGGATCAGGAAGTTGACGTCGGTCCAGCCCTGGCCATGGGCATGGCTGCGCTGATTGACCGGCATGCCGTCGACGGTGGTCGCGAGGTCGGTGCCGTGGTCGAGGTTGACGCCGCGCAGGTAGAACTGGTTGGCCTTGCCTTCGCCGCTGTGCTGGCTGGCGATCAGGCCCGGCATCGCTTCCAGCATTTCGCCGGGGCGGTAGACCGTGCGTGCGGCCAGTTCCTTCTGGCCGACGGTGCCGGCATTCGCGGAATCGGCGATGCCGAGTTGGCTCATGCGCGCACCTTCGACCAGCACGCGCTGCAGCACGAGGTCGTCCGCCTGCGCGGCGTGGTGGATGAACAATGCGGCCAGGGCCAGAGCAAGGGGAAGAGGGCGGAGCCTGGTCATGTCGTTAACGGGTCGGCTGTTCGGGATTCGCAAGGTCGAAGGTCAAGGTGCGCACGGCATTGCCTTCGTTGAGGTTCACCGTGTTCACCTGGTCGGGCAGGAAATCGACCAGCACCTTGTTGCGGATGAAGCCGGCCTTCCACAACGGGGTCTGTTCGATCTCCTGGTAGACGGTGACGCGCTCGGCGTCGGCCGTCATGCCGACCCAGCGCACACGCAGGCGCGACTTGTCCGGTCCCAGCACCTGGAAGCGCGCCTCGACGTACTTGCGCAGCACTTCCTGGTCGTCGGGCTCGGTCAGGTCGAACTGGCGCCCATACAGGTTGGCCAGCAGCGCGTCGATGTCGTGCGCCATGTAGGTGTGCACGATCTCGGTGCTGCCGGTACGGGCATTGAACGAGACGTCGGCAATGCCCGCATGGAAGCGGTGCGCCGACGCCAGCGTGCTGGCGCACAGCAGCAGGGCGCAGGCCAGCAGTTTGAAACGCTTCGTCATTGCGCGGCCTTCTGTGTTTCAGCCGCGGCCTTTTCGGCAGAGGTCTGCTTCAACGGCGTATTGAAGTCCTTCATCAGGTCCGGCTGGCTGCGGTTGGTCTTGAACAGCTCCAGGCGCGATGGATTCACCTTGCGCGGCCAGGCGTTGTTGTCGACGTTGATGTCGGCCGTTTCCCAGTACGGGTCTTGCGTGAGGCCGACCATGGGCTCGTCGGTGACGATCAGCTTCGTGATCTTCTTCGGCGAATAGCGCCATACTTCGGCCGGGATGCGCTCGATGTATTTCTTGCCGCTGGCCAGCTGGATCTCCAGCACCAGCGGCGTCACCAGGCCGCCGACGTTGGTGAAGTCCACCAGGTACAGGTGCTTGCCCGAGGACAGGAGGGCTTTCTCCCAGTCTTCCAGCTTGTCCTGCTGCTCGGTGAACTTGTTGCGGTCGGCATTCGTGACGGTGAAGTCGTCGTGCTCGTTGTAGAAGTCCTTCAGCTCGGGGTGCGCCTCGACGCGGCGCGGCATGCCCTTGTTGCGCTGCTCGGTCAGCGACGCCGGTTCGGCGTCGCGCAGCTTGCGGCGCCAGGCCTTTTCGATCTCCGGATTCTGCGAGCTGACCGTGTATTCGCTGATGCCGTCCACGCTCACGTCCACCGCGTCGGTGGTGTAGAACCAGCCGCGCCAGAACCAGTCGAGGTCCGTGCCCGAGGCG
>DAMABW010000066.1:0-13512 GCA_031999925.1 Massilia sp.
TCAGGCTAGTTATATGCGAAAGCCCGTTAGCGAAAGCTAGCGGGCTTTTTGCTTTGGTGCGTCCATTTCAGTCTGCGATTGTTTGCCGGCGGCGCCGATGAGCATTCGATGAGACAGAGTGGGCACAGGTGCCCAACGCGGCCCGGCCCACCCTACAAAATCCGTTGTGACCACGTCGGTAGCTGGCGGGCTCTGCAGAAAAACAAAAAGGAAGCGCAAGCGCTTCCTTTTTATCGACATCACATCGATCGCACTGAGCGGCTCGCTGCCGGCTCAGCCGGGCAATTTACACACCCCAGAGAATATCGCACTGCTGGTCGCGTGCCGCGCGCAGCATTTCCAGCATCGGATAGGCACGGGTCGAGAAGCTGACCACCTCGGCCTGCTCGTGCTCGGGATCGTCCTCGTCCACGCGATGGGCCTTGATATCCCGTTCCACTTCGTCGGTGGAAGGGTGCTTGCGGCTTTCTTCGATCTCGTGCTCGAGCAGTTGGACGGCGCGCGTTGCCTCCTCGGAGGTGATGACACCGATATCCGGCTCCTTGTGCAGGAGGTCGAGGATGCGCTTGGCGTGTTCCTGATACATCATCACATCAGGATAGGCTTTGCTTTTAAAAGTGATTAACATATGTGTTCTCTTATTGTTTGGCTTCCGTAACTAAACGATAACACGTCTGCCCAAAATGGGTCATTCCGCGCACGTCCGCTAGCGCGAACGGCGACGGAAAATCCAGGCCAGCAAGGGCATGCCCAGCGCGACCACGCCGGCAGCGCCGATGCCCGCTGCCACGCCGATGCCAGTGTGCGCCTGGTTCGCTGCGTACGGCAACATGAAGGCCAGCACGCCCCAGCCAAACAGATGGCTGAACTCGAAGATGGCACTGATTCCGTTGCCTTGGCCGCGCCGCGCCAGGGCGCTGCGTTCGCCCGGCTTACCGGTCCACATGACGATCAGGGTAGACCCGATGGTGATGCCGCAGATCGTGAACGCGACGAGCAAGCCGCTGACCGGCGCACGCCAGGTCAGCCAGAGTACCGGCACGCAGACCAGGGCCATGATCGGTCCGATCGCCGCCGCCAGTTTGGCAAGGCGGATCGTGCGCGTGTTTGCAGGCGACGACTGCAGCAGGTCCGGCGCATCTTCCGACAGCAAGACAATCCAGGCCAGCGACGAACTCAGCGAGCCGCATAGCATTGTCAATCCGGTGCCGACGGCGAGGGTCTGCGCATCGTCCTTTCTAAATACGAGGAACAGGACAGGGATCAGATACAGCAGCTGCAACAACACCTGGGAAATCAATTGCGGATCACGCAGGATGAGGCGCCATTCCTTCCTGATCAGGGTCGAGGCCAGCCCGTGATGGAAACGGAAACGCAGCGCGCCCGGGGGCTGTTTCGACGTCTTTGCCACGCCGGCAGCCAGTTGCAGACCGCGGGTAAAACTGCGGTGGGTCAGCGTCACCGTCAGCGCGAATGCCAGCAGCGCGACCACGCCGACTGTCGCCGCTGCCACCGGGTCGCCCAGCAGTGCCCGGCCTGGCAGCCAGATGAGACTATCCATACCGATCGTCTCGCTGCTCTTTGCCGCGCGCACCAGGATGCCGTCGCTTTCACCGGTCTGCACTGCCAGGTTCGGCAACTGCGACAGGATAAACAGCAAAGCGCCCGCCAGCGCGCCGAGTACCTGCGCCACCACCCGCGTGCGGCGCGCGCCCAGCCAGCGCACCAGGGTCAAGGTCAGCAGCATGGCCGCTGCCGAGGCGATCGCAGCCATGCCGAGCAGCACCGGATACAAGGCCAGCCAGCGCGGGTGTCCTTGCAAGGCACCCGCATGCGCCAGCGGCGCCAGGAAGAGCAGGTAGATCGATGCCACCCCGAGGACGACGCCGGCTAGGCGCACAGTGAAAATACTGCGCGAGGGCAGAGGCGAGGACAGCAACAAATCCATGTCGCCGCGGTCGAACAAGACCTCGACACTCGACTTCAACGCATTCGCCAACATGAAGAGGAAAGTGGCCACCAGCAGCACGGTGGCCGCCAACACCAGCTGGCGAGGCACATCGCCATCTCCACCGGACACTTTGCCGACCACATACCAGGCCCCGGCATGTAGCAACGCCCACAGCGCCAGCCAGATCGCCACCAGCTTCCAGTGAAAGCCGCGCGGACCCTTGGCGTTCTTCGACGACAGGGTGGTGTACCAGAACATGCGCACTTCATGGCGCAGCAGCCAGAGTGCGCTACCCGGGCGGACGCTCACGCTTGCCCCGTGAGTTGCAGGAACATGTCCTCGAGCGTGTCTGCTTCCGTTTCCTGGCGCAATTGATCGAGCGTGCCCTGGGCAATCAGGCGGCCATGCTGGATGATGCCGATACGCTGGGCCAGGCGCTCGGCCACTTCCAGGATATGGGTGGTGAGGATCACCGTCCCGCCCTTGGCGACATGGGACAGCAGCAAGTCCTTGACCTGGCGCGAGGCGCCAGCGTCGAGGCCGGTCAGCGGCTCGTCCAGGATCAGCAATTGCGGCTCATGGATCAGCGCGCCGGCCAGGGCCAGCTTTTGCTTCATGCCGCGTGAAAAGCCTTCGGTCAGTTCGTGCGCATGCTTCGTCAAGTCCAGCCAGTCGAGCAGTTGGCGCGCACGCGGCTCGGCCGTGGCGCCATCCACGCCCCACAGCCCCGCGACGAATTCAAGGTACTCGGTGGGTTTCAGCTTCCCATACAGCATCGGGTCGTCCGGCAGATAGGCCATGCTGCGTTTGGCGCCGGCCGGGTCCGATGCCAGGTCGATACCGTTGACCTCGATGCGGCCCGCATCCGGCGCCAGCAGCCCGGCGACCATGCGCAAGGTGGTGGTCTTGCCGGCGCCGTTCGGACCGAGCAGGGCGTAAAGCTCGCCGCGCGCGACGGTCAGGTCGAGGCCGTCGACGGCCGGGCGGGCGAACTGCTTGCGCAGGCCAGAAACCAACAGGGAAGGCGGTGCCATGTTCATAGCAGCGTGAACGACTTCATGAATTGTTCGGATTGCTCGGCCGGCACCGCCTTGTCCTTGCCCAGCACAATGACCTGGTAGAAGCGCTTGCCGCGCGATTCGAAGTGGCCGATCAGCTTCATCGGCCCGCCGTTGCCGGAGCCGGTGGCATCGATATCGATGCTCTTGCGCGCGTTGTCCGGGTTGCCGCTGCTGGCCGCGCTCGCGCTTTCGCGTTCGACAGTCGCCTCGATATTGCGCAGCATTGCCGTCTTCATGGCGTCGACCGCGGCCTGCGCGCCTGCCGCGTCCTCCGCGACGCCGGTGCCGACCGCAAACATCACGCCCTCGACCTCGGCGGCGGTCATGGTCATCTCGACCTTGGTACCGTTCAGGTCGACGCTGCGGGTGTGGCTGGCCGGCTTGGCCGGGAACATCACGCGATAGGGCGCATCCGGGCTGCTGTAGTCGCGCCAGTTATAGGTGGGATTGCAGCCGGCCAGCAGCGTGGCTGCAAGAACGAGTGTTGCGGCAAGTTTATGTTTTCGCATGCCTTGATGGTAGCAGGGCGCCGCCAGGCCGGCTACAGGCACTGGTCGCCTGTCTCAACGCTCGCGCAGTCCGCGCCGGTAGCCGATCGCCTCGGCCATGTTTTCCGACGTGATGCTGGGCGACCCGTTGATGTCGGCAATCGTGCGCGCCACTTTCAGCACCCGGTGGTAGGCCCGCGCCGACCAGTTCATCAGCGCCATGGCGCCGCGCAGGGTGCGCTCGCTCGCCTCGTCGAGCTCGCAATAGCGGTCGATCTCGCGCGTGCTCAGGCGGCTGTTCACCTTGCCCTGGCGTTCGAGTTGCAGCGCGTGCGCCCGGGCCACGCGCGCGCCGATTGCGGCCGTGCTCTCGCCGTCGGCCTGGGCGCTCATGGCTTCCGGCGCCATCGCCGTTACCTCGATCTGCATGTCGATGCGGTCGAGCAGGGGACCCGAGATACGGTCCTGGTAACGCTGGGCCGTGTCGCTGGTACAGTGGCATTTGCCCGAGGGGTGACCGTACCAGCCGCAAGGACAGGGATTCATTGCCGCGATCAATTGGAAGCGCGCCGGGAAGTCGGCCTGGTTGGCGGCGCGCGAGATGGTGATGCGGCCCGACTCCAACGGTTCCCTTAGTACTTCGAGTACCTTGCGGTCGAATTCAGGCAGTTCATCCAAAAAGAGAACGCCGCAATGCGCCAGCGATATTTCGCCAGGGCGCGGCACATTCCCGCCGCCGACCAGGGCCACGCCCGAGCTCGTATGGTGCGGACTGCGAAATGGCCGCGCCCGCCATTGCTGGGCCGAGAAGCGCCCGGTCAACGAATGCACGGCGGCCGCTTCCAGCGCCTCTTCGTCCGTCATCGGCGGCAGCAGGCCGGGAAAGCGCGAGGCCAGCATGCTCTTGCCGGCGCCCGGCGGCCCGGCCAGCAAGATCGAATGGTTGCCGGCCGCCGCGATCTCGAGCGCGCGCTTGACGTGGATCTGCCCTTTGACGTCGGAAAAGTCCGGGTAGCTCGGCGCCTGCGCCGGGGCGGGGTTGCTGTAGCGCTCCAGCCGCGCGTCTTCTGCCACGGCAGAGAAGTGGGCGCACACCTGCAGCAGGGTGTCGGCCGGATACACGCGGGCATCGAGCACCAGCGCGGCTTCGTCGGCATTCGCTTTCGGCAGGATGAAACCGCGCCGTGCACCGCGCCCGCTGCGCTGGATGGCAAAGGTCATGGCCAATGCGCCGCGCACCGGCCGCAACTGGCCCGAGAGCGACAGTTCGCCGGCGAATTCGTACTTGTCGAGTTCTTTCGAAGGAATCTGCCCGGACGCGGCCAGGATGCCGAGCGCGATCGGCAAATCGAATCGGCCTGACTCCTTCGGCAAATCAGCGGGCGCGAGGTTGATCGTGATGCGCCGCGCCGGGATCTCGAACCCGACGTTTTGCAGGGCGGCGCGCACCCGGTCCTTGGCTTCGCGCACTTCGGCATCGGGCAAGCCGACGATCGTGAAACTGGGGAGGCCGTTGGCCAAGTGGACTTCGACGCTGACCGGCAAGGCTTCCATGCCGGCCAGGGCGCGGCTTCGTAACACAGCGAGACTCATGGGTTTTCCGGAGAAATGAGGACTCGCAGGATGGTGGCACCGCTGGGCAGCGCACTTGTTGAGCGCACCCAAGCGTGCGGCAGGTGGGACCCAGGTGGGGACTCAGGTACGTGAAGGGGGCCTCAGACGTCGCGCAGGCACACCACCGGCATGGTCAGCGCGCGTTTGTCCTTGAAGAAAGCGATATCGAACAGCGCCGCCGCACCGACCACTTCCTTGCCGAGTTGGCGCAGCAGGGCGGCGGCCGCTTCGATGGTGCCGCCGGTGGCGAGTACGTCGTCGACGATCAGCACGCGCTGACCCTTGATGCGTTCCGGCTGGATCTCGATGGTCGCGCTGCCGTATTCGCGCTTGTAGTCGATGCTGATCGACTTGCCGGGCAATTTACCTGCCTTGCGCGCCATGGCGAAGCCGACCTTGTGTTCGAGGGCAAGGGCGCCGGCGATCATGAAGCCGCGCGCATCCATCGCCAGGATAAAGTCGAAATGCAATTGATCGGTCTGCGCATGCAGGGTGTCGATCGCGAGGCGCCAATGCTCGGGATTGTCGAAGATGCAGCCGACGTCGATGAAATTCACGCCCGGCTCTGGGTAATCCTGGAAAAATTCCAGCGGAACGCTGTCGAAATCGTTCATGTGGGGTATATGCTCGTGTAGGTAAAGCGCGTGAGTGTACGACGATTATCGACCTTCTGCGCAAAGACACTGGAGACGCCTGGCGTGAACCCTATCGACGACATCGACACATGCGACAACCTGTTCCTGGAAGAGATCGGCGAGCCGGCCGATAACGCATTGCGGCTGAAACTGGTCGAGGCCAGGCCGGGCGGCGCACCCGGGCCTGTCGATGCGGAGCCGGATGCGGTGCTGCGCCGATGCGGGCTATCCGGGTCCCTTTGTGCACTACGGCATCTTTTGTCTCAACCACATCGTCGACGTCGTCTCGGTGACTGCGCCGACCGTCGACATCCGCATCCGCGCCTGAGTGCACGCGGGAACGCCTGGCCTGGCTGCTCTTTCGTCGGCAATGCCGCGTTCAGGGGCGGCGGGCGCCCCGGTCAGGAAGCGGCAGGCGCTTCTGTCGGCGCCGCGAACGCCGGCCCCGCCAACGCCAGCAAGTGCTCGCGCACGCCTGCCGGCCAGCTTGCCACCACGTGCTCCAGGCGCGCCGCATCGCCCGCGAACAGGGCGCGCGAAGCTTCCTCGAAACCGGGCTCGTCGCCTGCCAGTTCGTGCATGAAGCGGTAGGCCGAGTCGCGCGCTTCGCGCATCAGGTCGGTCTGGCGCGCATCGCGCGATGCGTGCTCCACCAGCTTGCGCAAGGCCACCGAGGCGCCGCCCGGCTGCGAGGACAGCCATTCCCAGTGGCGCGGCAGCAAGGTCACTTCGCGCGCCACCACGCCCAGCTTCGGACGGCCGGCACTGCGCGGTTGCATGCGCGGGATGCGCTGCAACACTTCTTCTTCGGTGCCGCTGAAATTGATCTCGACCGGGCGGCTGCTGGCCAGGTCGAGAATGGCGATGGATTGTTCGGTCCCGCTGTCGAGCGCGCGCTTGACGGCGCTCACGACCTCGGTCAATGGTCCCTTGGCCAGCAGTTCGGTGCCAAGAAAAGCGATGCAGTGAGAGGGCAGCATGACGTCTCCAGTGGAAATGCACGGCGTGTGCATGCCGCAGATATTACCCGGATAAAAAGCGGAGTGCAATAACACCCGGGTGAAATTGTCGAGCTTGTCTAAACCCGGCCACTCAGTTGTCGAGCATGCGCGACACCTTGTCCGTAATGTCGAGCGCCGGCCGGTGCCAGACGGTGCGGGTCAGCACCAGTTCGACGCCCTGTTGCGCGCGCAGGGTGGCGATGATCTGCGTGATGCGTTCCGCCATCCGGCTGCGTTCTTCCATCCTGCGCTCGAACAGGTCTTCCTGCAGCACCGCCTGGTCGCGCCGCACCGTGCGTTCGAGGTCGCCGATTTCGCGCGAGCGCTCCAGATGATCGCGGTCCGACAGTTGCGGGGCGTCGTGCGCCAGCTTGTCGGACAGCTCGCGCAGGCGGCGCACCTCGGCCTGGATCAACTGGCGACGCGGCGCGAATTCGGCGTCGATCCCGATCGCCACCGCCTGGGCGCGCGGCGAGTCGGTCAGCAAGCGCTCGACGTTCACGATCACGATGCGCGCTTGCCGGGTGCTGTCCTGGGCCGCGGCCGGCAGCGCGAGCAGGCCGCTCATGGCCAGGCACAGCCAGCCCGCCGCCAGGTGTTTCGAATAGGTTTTCAAGCTGGTTCCTCTGCAGCCCTGGCGCTTGCCGGGCCGGGACGAATGGATGAGTTGTTCGAGTCTACGCGATCCGGCGTCCACATGAGGGCGGAGGCGTCATCCGCGTTCTTCACCGCCAGGGTGGCCGACCGCGCCGTCTCGTGGCTGCGTAATTGCCGCATCAGGCCGGCGAGACCATCGGTGCGGCAGCGGCGTACCAGGTCGTCCTGGGAGTACAGGGCGTAGGTATCGGCCAGGCGGTTGAAGCCGTCGGTCATGGCCAGGACAGCCGTGCTGGAAGGCAGCGCGAACGCATATTCGCGCGCCTGGAAAGGGCCTTTCGGCGCCAGGCACAGGCTGGCCGGAGACGGCGCCGCATGCTGGGCTTCGCGCCGCTTGCGCAGCAGCGGCAGCAGCCGGTCGCGGCGAACCAGCGGATCGGTGACGCCTTCGCGCGCCAGCGCCGCCACCGCTTCCTGCACCACACTCTCGAACGGGTTCACCCAGGGATCGAGGTCGATCACCACGCCATCGGCATCGACGGCAAAGGCCTTGCAATCGCCGAGGCAGTAAAGGGACAGGGCCAGCCCCGTGTCGCCGTGGCGGATGCGGACCCAGGTCAGGGCCGCGAGCGGGTAGGCGTGCAAGGGCACGTCCTGGCCGGCGCTTCGCTCGAGGTAGGCGCGCCGGACGCTGCGCAGGGCATGTTCCACGCTGTCGGCCTGGGAGCGCCCGGCGTCGATGACGGGGGCGAGTGCGGCAGCAAAGGCCTGGACGAACCAGGCGACGTCGCCCTGGTGTCCGTCGACGTGATTGCGCTCGGCGACCGAGGTTGCGCCGTCGAGCACGAGGAGGTCGGTGCAGCCGTCGTGCTCGAAGACCGCCACGAGGTCTTCATTGATGCCGCCATCGGGTGCGCAGGAAATTCGCTCGATTGCCATTCAGGTCGTTCATTAGCTGCTGGATAGCACCATGGTAACACCGCCCCAGCCCGTCAGAACCGCCGTGCCCGCGATATTCTCAGCCGCATTCCCCCACATACTGGCAATTGTCGCAGCGGGTGCAGCCGTCGAGCTTGCGCAGGGCGCGGGCGCCGCATTCCGGGCATTTGGCGGCCGCGTGGGATGGCACAGCCGTCTGCGCCGCTGGCGCCTGCACGGTGGACGCATGCGCTTCGCTCCCAGCGCTCACGTCGCTTCTCTTTGCCAACTGGCGCGCCAGTCGGGCCACCGGCACGCCATTGCCCTGGCTGTCGAGGAAGCCGCGGTTGATCAGGATCCGCTGCAGCATGAAGCCGACCGCCGCCGCTTCGGAATCGTGGAAGACCGGCACCTGCACGCCATCTTCGCGCGTGAGCGTGCCGCAGCGGACCGGCCCCTTTTCCCAGACCACGTCGCGCATGTCGGCCAGGGCCTTGGCGATCGGCCCGCCGGCGCGCGCCAGCATCGACAATAAACGCATCGAGGAGGTGATCCACTGCTGCCCGTCGGTGCGCTGGCCGGCCGGCATGAAGAACTCGAAGGGACGCTCGATGACGACCGCTTCGCCCTCGACGACGCCTTCCACGCGGATGAAGCTGACCGTCAGGTAGAAGGTCTTGCGGCCTTCCTGGGTCGAATACTCGACCTTCGAGGTCACCGAATCGAGTTCGCCCAGCGGGCGGTTGTCGAAGCGCTTGCGCAGCGGGTCCTGATCCAACAGCGCTGGCGCTTCTTCGCTTGCCGCCTGTGAAGGGCTGCCCAGCACCTGGCCGAGCACCGTGTTCGGCCGGTAGGTCGCCAGGCCTTTCAGCCCGGCGCGCCAGGCCTCGCTGTACAGGTCGCGGAAATCCTCATACGGATAATCGGCCGGCACGTTCACCGTCTTCGAGATCGCCGTGTCAATGAAAGGCTGCACCGCCTCCAGCATGCGCAGATGGTCGTCGGCGCGCATTTCCAGCGCTGTGACGAACTGCGGCGGCAGCGGTTCCGGTTCCGGATGGCGGCGCCGGTACAGGCGCCAGGCGTGGTCTTCGACCGCATACGCGCGCATGCTGTTGTCGGGCATGCGCTTCCTGCGTTCGTAGGTCCAGGAATAGGGCGGCTCGATGCCGTTCGAGGCATTGTCGGCAAAGGCCAGCGAGATGGTACCGGTGGGCGCGATCGACAGCAGGTGCGAGTTGCGGATGCCGTGGGTGCGGATGGCCTCGCGTAGCGTCTCGGGCAGGCGGCGAACGAAATTCCCTTCCAGGTAGCGCGCCGCGTCGAACAGGGGAAAGGCGCCTTTTTCGCGCGCCAGTTCGATCGAGGCGGCGTAGGCGGCGTCGCGCAGGGCTTCGGCGATGCGCGCGGCCATGGCGAGGCCTTCATGGGTGTCGTAGCGCAGGCCCAGCATGACGAGTGCGCTGCCCAGGCCCAGGAAACCGAGGCCGATGCGGCGCTTGGCGCGCGCTTCCGCCGCCTGCTGCGGCAGCGGCCATTCGGTGGCGTCGAGCACCAGGTCGAGCATGCGTACGGCAAGCGTCGCCACCTCGCGCAGGCGCTCGAAATCGAAGCCGGCATCGGGTGCGAAGGCCTGTTCGACGAAGCAGGTGAGGTTCAGCGAGCCGAGGTCGCAGCAGCCGTAGGCGGGCAGGGGCTGTTCGCCGCAGGGATTGGTGGCGCGCAGCTGCTCGGCGTACCAGAGGTTGTTTTCCTCGTTCATGCGGTCGACGAAGAGCACGCCCGGCTCGGCGTGGTCGTAGGTCGACAGCATGATCTTGTCCCAGAGTGCGCGGGCTTGCAGTTCGCGGTAGACCCAGAGGCCGTCCGCGCGCTGATGGGCGCCGGCTAGGTCGCCCGGCTCGGCGCGGTGCACCAGTTCGAAGGAAGCGTCGGCCTCCAGCGCGCGCATGAAGGCGTCGGTGACGCCGACCGAGATATTGAAGTTCGACAGGCCGCCCCCGTCCTTGGCGGCGATGAAGCGTTCGATGTCGGGATGGTCGATGCGCAGCACACCCATTTGCGCGCCGCGCCGGGCGCCGGCCGATTCGACCGTTTTACAAGAGGCGTCGAACAGTTCCATGTACGACACCGGCCCGGACGCGCGCGATCGCGTGCCGCGTACCAGGCTGCCGTGCGGGCGGATGGCGCTGAAGTCGTAGCCGACGCCACCGCCGCGGCGCATGGTTTCGGCGGCTTCGGAGAGGGCGGTGTAGATGCCGGGCAGGCCGTCTTCGAACCCGGTGACGGAATCGCCGACCGGCTGCACGAAGCAGTTGATGAGGGTGGCCTTGATCTGCAGGCCGGCGGCGGAGTTGATGCGCCCGCCCGGGATGAAGCCCTGTTCCTGCGCCCAAAGAAAGCGTTCGGCCCAGGCTTCTCTTTGGTCGGGCGCTTCGCGCGCGGCCAGCGCATGGGCCACGCGCCGGCGCACGTCGGCGATGGAAGACTCATCGCCTTTCGCGTACTTCTCGCGCAGTACGTCGATCGCTACCTCCTGGGGAGGCAAGGTCGTGCCGAGCAGCTTGTCGTTCGCATTCATGTCGCTTCCTCCGTGGTCGGCTTCCATGAATGCGGAAGCGGTCAGACTTTCGGCGCCTGCTCCGTCAGGCGCGCTTCCAGCTCGGCCACGCGCAGTTCGAGCGCTTCGAGCTTGGCGCGGGTCTTGGCCAATACCTGGGCCTGGATATCGAATTCCTCGCGGGTCACCAGGTCGAGCTTGGAAAAGCCCTGGGTCATCATCGCCTTGACGTTGCGTTCGATGTCCTTGGCCGGCGAGCTTTCGATGGCCTGGTTGATCTTGCCCTGCAAATCATTGAAAAAATTGTTCATTTCAGTCAGTCCTAGTGTTCCGGCCGTTGCACCAAGGTGGTGCGATTTTTACAAAATGGCCTGCTTTGGTGCGTCCTGGCGTGCTGCACAACGGCAGTGCGCCTGTTTGTGATTATTGAAACCCGAAGTGTGGCAGCTGTACCGAAACTGCGGCACACGGATGCCATGTTAATACCTGGCACGCAATCTGCTAAGGGAAAGGTAAGCCGTGATCAAAAGATTGCAAGACGCAGATTGTAAACCGCATCAGAACCATTCGTTCAATAACAGGGGAATCGTCATGAAAAGCAGGATCGCAGCAAGCGCGGCATTCACGTTGGTGATGGGAATCGGCAGCCTGGCCCAGGCCCAGGAAACACCCACGCCGGAACACCAGGTCAGCTACAACGCCACGCTCACCAGCGAATACCGCTACCGCGGCCTGGCGCAAACCCGTTTCGAGCCGGCCCTGCAGGGCGGCGCCGACTATACCCATTCGAGCGGCTTCTACGCCGGCACCTGGCTGTCGACCATCAAGTGGATCGACGATGGCGGCGGCGATTCGAACGTCGAGGTCGACCTGTACGCCGGCAAGCGCGGTCAGGTCAACGAGAGCATCAGCTACGACGTCGGCGGGCTGTATTACGTGTACCCGTCGAACGGCTTGCCGACCAACGCCAACACCTTCGAGTTCTACGGCCAGCTCGGCTTCGGCCCGGCCTACATCAAGTACTCGCACGCGACCAGCAATCTGTTCGGCACCGCCGACAGCAAGGGCAGCGGCTACCTGGACATCGGCGCCAACGTCGACGTCGGCAGCGGCTTCGTGCTGAACCTGCACGCCGGGCGCCAGCGCGTGAAGAACAACGACGACTTCACCTACAACGACTTCAAGGTCGGCGTGACCAAGGACTTCGGTTTTGCCAGCGCGTCGCTGGCCTGGGTCAAGGCGAATACCGACAGCTACCTCAGCCCGCGCGGTAAGAACCTCGGCAAGTCGGCAGCGGTGCTGTCGGTCTCCAAAACTTTCTGAAAGAGGCATCACCATGAAACTGATTACCGCCATCATCAAGCCCTTCAAGCTCGACGAAGTGCGTGAGGCGCTCTCCGAAATCAACGTGCAGGGCATGACGGTGACCGAAGTCAAGGGCTTCGGCCGCCAGAAGGGCCACACCGAGCTGTATCGCGGCGCCGAGTACGTGGTCGACTTCCTTCCGAAAATCAAGATCGAGGCGGCCGTCGACGACGTGCTGGTCGACCAGGTGATCGACGCCATCCAGGGCGCCGCCCGCACCGGCAAGATCGGCGACGGCAAGATCTTCGTGTCCGACCTCAACCAGGTCATCCGTATCCGTACCGGCGAGACCGGCAACGACGCACTGTAAGGGGATTCCAATGAAACCAATAATGAACAAGCTCCTCCTCGCCGGCCTGGGCCTCGGCCTGGCCTTGCCGGCCATGGCCGCGCCCTCCATCAACAAGGGCGACACCGCCTGGATGTTCATCGCCACCATCCTGGTGATCATGATGTCGATCCCGGGCCTGGCCCTGTTCTACGGCGGCCTGGTGCGCGCCAAGAACATGCTGTCGGTACTGCTGCAGATCTTCATGATCTTCTCGCTGATCATCGTGCTGTGGTGCCTGTACGGCTACTCGCTGGCCTTTACCGGCGGCAGCCCCTTCATCGGCGGCTTCGACCGCGCCTTCCTGAACGGCATCTATGACGCGGCGACCGGCGTGTTCAGCATGGGCGCCACCTTCAGCAAGGAAACGATGATCCCCGAGTTCATCTTCGTTGCGTTCCAGGGCACCTTTGCCGCGATCACCTGCGGCCTGATCGTCGGCGCATTCGCCGAGCGCGCACGCTTCTCGGCCGTGCTCGCCTTCATCGTGATCTGGTTCACCTTCGGCTACCTGCCGATCGCCCACATGGTCTGGTTCTGGGCCGGTCCGGATGCGATCAGCGATGCCGCCACCCTGGCTTCGGTCACGGCCGACGCCGGCTGGCTGTGGCAGCAGGGCGCGCTCGACTTCGCGGGCGGCACCGTGGTCCACATCAACGCGGCGGTGGCCGGCCTGGTCGGCGCCTACGTGATCGGCAAGCGCGTCGGCTATGGCCGCGAAGCGATGGCCCCGCACTCGATGACCATGACCATGATCGGCGCTTCGCTGCTGTGGGTCGGCTGGTTCGGCTTCAACGCCGGCTCGGCGCTGGAAGCGGGCGACGTTGCCGCCCTGGCTTTCGTGAACACCCTGCTGGCCACCGCCGCCGCCACCGTCGCCTGGACCTTCGGCGAATGGGCGACCAAGGGCAAGCCATCGATGCTGGGCGCCGCTTCCGGTGCCGTGTCGGGCCTGGTGGCGATTACCCCGGCCTGCGGCTTCGTCGGCCCGATG
>DAMABW010000066.1:13522-15355 GCA_031999925.1 Massilia sp.
CGATGGGCGCGCTGGTGATCGGCCTGGTGGGCGGCATCGTCTGCCTGTGGGGCGTGAACGGCCTGAAGCGCATGCTGCGCGTGGATGACTCGCTCGACGTGTTCGGCGTGCACGGTGTCGGCGGCATCGTCGGCGCACTGCTGACCGGCGTGTTCGCCGCGCCGCAACTCGGCGGCCAGGGCGTCTGGGATTACGTCACCAACAAGCCGTCGGCCGATGCCTACTCGATCGGCCATCAGCTGCTGGTGCAGGCCGAGGCGATCGGCATCACCATCGTCTGGTCGGCATTCGTTGCCTTTGTCGCCTTCAAGCTGGTGGACATGGTGATCGGCCTGCGCGTGCCGGAAGAGCAGGAACGCGAGGGCCTGGACCTGACCAGCCACGGCGAGCGCGCCTACCATTCGTGATCGGCACGAGGCTGTAACCGAAGGCGCCCTGCGGGGCGCCTTTTTTGTATGCGGAGCGGATCGGCGGAAGGCTTTAAAATGGCAAGACTGCCCCAAGATAATGGGGCACATTGCCAAGAAGGCATTCATCAAGAAGCCAATAAGGACGTCCATTCATGGTTCCGCACCTCGCCACCGCCCTGACCGGCCCGCTACTCGACCTGGAAAAGAAGATCCTCGATGCCACGCCGGCCATCGAACGCTGGTTCCGCCTGGAATGGCAGGAACACACGCCGCCGTTTTATTGCTCGGTAGACCTGCGCAATGCCGGCTACAAGCTGGCGCCGGTCGACACCAACCTGTTCCCGGGCGGCTTCCATCACCTGGCCAGCGAAATGTTGCCGCTCACCGTGCAGGCCGCCATGGCCGCGATCGACAAGTATTGTCCGGACGCGCGCAATTTGCTGCTGGTGCCGGAAGTCCACACGCGCAATCCGCAATACCTGCAGAACGTCGCGCGCCTGATGCAGATCTTCCGCCAGACCGGCCTGCACGTGCGCCTGGGTTCGCTGTCGCCGGATGTCACCGAGCCGACCCCGCTGGCGCTGCCGGACGGGAACATGCTGGTGGTCGAGCCGATGGTGCGTTCGGCCAACGGCCGCCGCCTGGGCCTGGCCGATTTCGACCCGTGCACGATCTTGCTGAACAACGATTTGTCGGCGGGTATTCCTTCGGTGCTGGAAAATGTTCATGAACAATCGCTGCTGCCGCCGCTGCACGCCGGCTGGGCGCTGCGCCGCAAGAGCAATCACCTGAAGGCGCTGGACGAAGTCGCGAAAAAGTTCGGCAAGCTGATCGACATCGATCCATGGATGGTGAACCCGCTGCATGCGAAGGTGAGCGACGTCGACCTGGAACACGACCAGGGCACCGAGGCGCTGGCCGATGCGGTCTCGAGCCTGCTCTCGAAGATCAAGAAAAAGTACAAGGAATACGGCATGAAGGAGCAGAAGCCCTTCGTGATCGTGAAGCCCGACGCCGGCACCTACGGCATGGGCGTGACCACCATCAAGGATGCCAGCGAAGTACGCGACCTGACCCTGAAGCAGCGCGCGAAGATGTCGGTCATCAAGGACGGCCTGGCGGTCACCGACCTGGTGGTGCAGGAAGGCGTGCCGACGTTTGAAAACATCGACGACGCCGTGGCCGAGCCGGTGGTCTACATGATCGACCGCTATGTGGTGGGCGGTTTCTACCGCGTGCACGCCGAGCGCGGCGTCGACCAGAACCTGAATGCGCCGGGCTCGCAGTTCGTGCCGCTGGCCTTTGCCCAGCAACACGCGGTGCCGGATTTGAAGGCCAAGCCGGGCACGGCGGCGCCGAACCGCTTCTATGTGTATGGCGTGGTGGCGCGACTGGGGCTGCTGGCGGCGTCGCTGGAGATGGA
>DAMABW010000067.1:0-15305 GCA_031999925.1 Massilia sp.
CTGATCTGGGAGCAGGTGTACCACGGCACCGGCCTGGTCGGTGGCGCCTGGACCACCAACGACATCATCGGCGGCAATTTCTGGATGCGCCAGTTCGCGCCGGGGAACACCGTCGAAGACTTCGGCACCACGCTGGCCGAGTGGATGAACGGTCCGCGTCCGGGCGCACCGGCCGATGCGCTGGGCGCGAACAGTGCCATCCTCGGCATCGAGTTCGGCATCGGCTCGGGCTGGAACGGCAGCTTCACGGGCTTCGTCGACAACGTGAACTATGCCTTCGGCGCCGACGGCCAGCGCTTCAACTTCGAGACCGCTGCCGCCGGCGAAGTGCCGGAGCCGGCCAGCCTGGCCCTGCTCGGACTCGGCCTGGCCGCGGGCCTGGCGGCACGCAAGCGCAAGCACGCCTGATCCGCTTCGGCGCGACGCGGTGAATGCAGCCGCCGCAGGGTGACCCGCGGCGGCTGGCGCCTGTAACGACGCCAAAAAAACCGTTTTCGCCACCCCGGCAGGCAAGCTATACTCGCCGCTTGTTTTTACTCCTCCGGGGACTTACCTTGTTCAAATCCATCGTCCTGCCGGTCGCCTTGCTTGGCGTCGCGGCACACGCCGTCGCCGATGAAGGCCAGTGGCAACCGCACCAGCTGCCGCAGCTGAAATCCGAACTGAAACGCATCGGCATCACGATGCCGGCCGAAAAACTGGCCGATCTGTCGAAGCACCCGATGAGCGCGATCGTCTCGCTTGGCGGCTGCTCGGCTTCCTTCGTGTCGCCGGACGGCCTGGTGGTCACCAACCACCACTGCGGCTACGGCGCCATCCAGCGCAATTCGACCCCGGAAAAGAACTACATCGTCGACGGCTTCCTGGCCAGGACCCGCGCCGAGGAACTGCCGGGCGGCCCGAACTCGCTGGTCTACGTGACCGAGAAGGTCGAGAACGTGACCGACCGCGTGCTGAAGGACCTGGGCGCCGACATGAGCGGCCGACAGCGCAGCGAAACCATCTCCTCGCGCATCAAGGCCCTGATCGCCGAGTGCGAGAGCGACAAGGCCTACCGCTGCTCGGTGCCGGCCTTCCACCGCGGCCTCGAGTACTACCGCATCAAGCAGCTGATGATCCGCGACGTGCGCCTGGTGTACGCGCCGTCGGACAAGATCGGCAACTTCGGCGGCGACATCGACAACTACGAATGGCCGCGCCAGACCGGCGACTTCACTTTCCTGCGCGCCTACGTCGGCAAGGATGGCCGTCCGGCCGATCCCTCGCCGGACAACGTGCCCTATAAATCGAAGGACTTCCTGGTCGTCTCCGCCGAGGGCTTGAAGAACGGCGACCCGATCCTGCTGGCCGGCTACCCGGGCCGCACCAGCCGCTACAAGCTGCCATCGGAAATCCGCTTCGCGCGCGACGTCGACTACCCGGCAAAGGTCGCCACCATCACCGCCGACCTCGACGTGATCGCGGCCGCTACCCGCGGCAACGCTGCCTGGGACGTGCGCTACGCCAGCGTCGCCAAGAGCCTGAACAACGTGCTCAAGAAAACGCAAGGCCTGCTCGACGGCTTCGCGCGCAAGGACATCGCCGCCATCAAGGACGTGCAGGATGCCGAGTTCCGCGCCTGGTACGGCAAGAACGGCAGCGCATCGAACCTGCTCGGCCAGCTGGACGCGGTGATCGCCGCCGACATGGCGCTGTCGCGCCAGGAAGCCGCCTACGCGGAAGCCACCCACAGCGATTTGCTCAAAAGCGCACGCACCCTGTATCGCCTGGCCCTCGAACGCCAGAAGCCGGACGCCCAGCGCGAAAGCGGCTACCAGGAACGCGACCTGTCGTTCATCAAGGCGCGCCTGACCCGCCTGGAACAGTCCTTCGTGACGAATGTCGATCAGGCCCGCTGGGCCGCCGGCCTGCAGCGTTACGCGAAGATCGACGCCAAGCTGCGTCCGCAAGGCCTGGACGCGCTGCTGCCGAAGGCCGACAGCCTGGACGCCTTCTACAAGAGCACCGAGCTGGCCGACACCAGCAAGCGCCTGGCCTGGATCGGCAAGGACGTCGACGCCTTCCGCAAGTCGAACGACCCGTTCATCCAGCTGGCCGTACGCCTGAACGACGTCGCCGGCAAGCTCGACGACGAGCGCAAGGACATCGACGGTAACCTCGACCGCACCATCCCGCAGTACATGGCCGCCGTGATCGACTGGAAGAAGTCGCAGGGCAAACCGGTCTACCCGGACGCGAACTCGACCCTGCGCGTGACCTTCGGCACCGTGTCGCCGTATTCGCCGCGCGACGGCCTGGTGAAAGGTCCGTTCACGACCGTCGAGGGCATCGTCGAGAAGCAGACCGACAAGGACCCGTTCCTGGTGCCGGCCAAGCTGACCGAGGCGGTGAAAGCCAAGCGTTATGGCGTGTTCAAGGACCCGGTGCTGAACACCGTGCCGGTGAACTTCCTGTCGAGCGCCGACACCACCGGCGGCAACTCGGGTTCGGCAGTGATGAACAAGCGCGGCGAGCTGGTTGGCCTGAACTTCGATTCGACCTACGAGTCGATCACCAAGGACTGGTACTTCGACACCGCGATCACGCGCGCGATCCACGTCGACATCCGCTACATGCTGTGGGTGATGAAGGAAGTCGACGGTGCCGACAACCTGTTGAAGGAAATGACGATCAAGTACCCGAAGAAGTAAACAGAAACTGATTGTTCAAGAACCGCGGCCGGAGCGATCCCGCCGCGGTTTTTTCTTACGTGGCGGCGGCCCACCCTACGTATCACATGCCCGTGACCGAAACCGGAAAGCGGATCGCGAACCGCGTTTCGCCACTGCCAGTCGCGGCCAGCGAGTAGGCAAACCCATGCCGCATCAACACCTCGCGCACGAACATCAAGCCGATCCCCTGGCCACCCTGCTTGGTGCTGAAAAAGGGCGTGAACAACTGGCGCGGCGGCACTTCGCCCAGCAGATCGGCCGAGTCGCACACCGCCAGCACCACCCCGTCGCCATCGCGCTCCAGCGACAATTCGACATACCCGCCAGGCACCCCGGCCGCCTGCCTTGCCGCCACCGCCTCGATTGCATTCTTTACGATATTCAGCAGCGCGCCTTCCATCAACTGGGCATCGAGCGCCACCGGCGGCACCGCGTCGCAGCGCCGCCAGCGCAGCGTGATACCGCGGCTGGCGCACTGCTCGCGGTTCAGCCACAGGATGTCGTCGACCATCTCTTTCATGCGCACCGGCCGCAACTCGGGCGCCGGCATCTTCACCACGCGCGTAAACCGGTCGATGAATTCGCCCAGGCTCACATTGCGCCGCTTGACCGCCTCGATGGCGGTGGCGAAATCGGCGGCATCCGCGTCCAGCAGCTGGCTGCGGTAGAACAGCAGCGAATCGAGCACCGAGCGGGTGGCGGCCACCGTGTTGTTGACCTCGTGCGCCAGCACCCGCACCAGCTTGGCGTAGGTGGCGCGCTCCGAATCCTCCAGCTCCGCCGTCAATTCCTCGACCATCAGGAAGTGACGCGCAAAGCCGCGGTCGTAGAACTGGCCGCGCTGCGCACGGTAGCGGCGGCCCTCGAGGTCGGTGAGCAGGCGGCTGTCGCCCAGGGGCAGGGCGTCGAGCTGGGCGATCAGGTCGAGGCTGCGTTCGCGCGCCCGCGCATCCAGGCCATGCGCCAGCGGCGCTTCGCCCGACAGCCAGGCCGCCAGCGCGCGCCCCTGCGGCCGTTCGATGCCGAGCAGCGCCAGGGCGCTGGCGTTCACCAGGCTGACGGCGCCGTCGAAATCGAAGACCAGCACCGCTCCCGGCGTGGCTTCCAGCAGGCGGTCGAGAAAGCCTTGCTGCTCGCCGGCGGCCAGGCGCTCGCGGTGCAGCGCCGCCAGCATGGTGTTGAACATGCCAACCAGCTCTTCCAGTTCGCGCGAACCTGGCGCCGACAACCGGTTCGCGTAATGCCCGTCCTGCAGCAGGTCGTGGAAGCGGCGCGTGTAGCCGAGCGGTTCGAGCGCGCGCCGCACCAGGGCCAAGCCGAGCACCAGGCTCGCCAGCAGCAGCGCTTCGGCCGCGACGAACCATACCGGGCGCTCGATCAGCAGCAGGGCCGCCGCGCCGAACAGCAGCAGGTGCAGGGCCAGCAGGTAGGCGCCCAGGCGCAGGCGCAGCGTCATTCCTCGCTGCCCTGGCCGGGTTCGGCCAGGCCGTGGCGTTCCAGGCGCCGGTACAGCGCGGTGCGCGACAGGCCGAGCGCCCTGGCCACGCGCGTGATGTTGCCGCCGTGCTGGTCGAGCGCCTGTTCGATCATGTGGCGTTCCACCTGTTCGAGGGTCATGCCGTCCACGCCCAGGCGGGTTGTCGTCGCCGTGCCTGCCTCGTCGTGCTGGCCGGCGGCGAAGTCGGCGCCCGTCAGCTGGGCCTTGCCGGCCAGGAGCAGGGTGCGCTCCAGCGTCTGCTTCAGCTGGCGGATGTTGCCGGGCCAGGGCTGGGCGCCCAGCCAGTCGAGCGCGCTGGCACTCAGGCCCACCTCGCCCAGGCCGTAGCTGTCGGCCACGCTCGCCGCGATGTGGCGCGCCAGCAGCGGGATGTCGCTGCGCCGTTCGCGCAGCGGCGGCAGGCGGATCGTGATCAGGTTCAGGCGGTAGAACAGGTCTTCGCGAAATTCTCCGGCCGCCACCAGTTCGGCCAGCTCGCGGTTGGTGGCCGACACCACGCGCACGTCGGCCTGCTCGCTGCGGCTGGCGCCGACCGGCTGGTAACGCCCGTCCTGCAGCACGCGCAGCAGCTTGACCTGGTCGCCGCGATTGAGTTCCCCGATCTCGTCGAGGAACAGGGTGCCGCCTTCGGCCGCGGCGATGTGGCCCTTGCGATCGCTGCGCGCGTCGGTGAACGCGCCGCGCACGTGGCCGAACATCTCGCTCTCGAACAGCGTCGGCGTGATCGCGCCCATGTTGATCTTGACGATGGGCGCGCCAATGCGGGGACTGTTGCGGTGGATGGCGTCGGCCACCAGTTCCTTGCCGGTGCCGCTTTCGCCCAGGATCAGTACCGGCGCCCGCGTGCGCGCCACCTGGCCGATCGTGGCCAGCACGCGCAGCAGCTTGGGGTGTTCGCCGACGATGGCGGAAAAGTCGAAACCGCTGTCGAGCGCCGCGCGCGTCGGCCCGCCGGCGGGCGCGCCGGCCAGCTCCAGCGTGGCGCGCACCAGTTCCACCAGTTGGGCATTGTCCCAAGGCTTGGTGAAGAAGTTGGCGGCGCCGGCCTTGATGCCGTTCACCGCCAGCGCGATCGAGCCCCAGGCCGTCATCAGCAGCACCGGCAACTGGGGATGGCGCTGGCGGATGGCGTCGAGCAGGGCCAGGCCTTCGGCGCCGCTGGTCTGCAGCGAAAAATTCATGTCTTGCAGGACCAGGTCGAAGGGTTCGCGCGCCAGCAGACCCAGGGCCGCTTCCGGCCCGTCGCAGCAGGCGGCGTCGAAACCGGATTGCTTCAGCAGCAGGGCCAGCGAAACCTGGACCGCGCCATCGTCGTCGACGACGAGGATGCGCGGCTTGTGTGATGCTTCCATCGTGGATGTGTCTCTCTTGTCGCTCTTCTTGTTACTCGTAATGCAGCGCTTCGGTCGGGCTCAGGCGGCTGGCGCGCCAGCCCGGGTACAGGGCGCATAGCAAGGATAGCAGATAGATCACGGCCATCGACAGGCTTGCGGCCGCCGCGAAGACCGTCCAGTTCAGGCTTTCGCCGAAGACTCCGGTGATCGGCAGTTGCACCAGCAAGGCCAGGCCGAGCGCGATCGCGATGGAACTGAGCATGAACTGCTCGAGCACGATCTGGCGGTAGATGCCGGCGGCACTGGCGCCGATGGCGCGGCGCAGGCCGATCTCGGGGATGCGCGCGGTGGTGTTCTGCCACAGCGCGCCGAACAGGCCGAAGGCGACCATCACCAGCATGAAGGCGGCGATCACGCAGGTCAGGATCAGCGGCATGCTGCGCGTGTCCAGCATGACCTTGCGCGAGGTGGAGAGCGGCGCGATCTGGTAATTCCAGTCGTTGCGGACCAGTTTCAGGCGCCGGCTCAGGCGCCGTTCGAAGTCGCGTTCGGTGCCGGGCTTTACCTTCAGCAGGATGGTACGGATGTCGCCGTCCTGCTTGCCTACCTCGAAGCGCTGGAAGGCAAAATTCACCGGCGCCTCGAATTCGCCCTTGGCGCGGAATGCGTCGACTACGCCGACCACGCGATAGGTGTCGCCCGGCTTGCCGCCTTCGCCGTCGATGAACTGCTGGCCGACCGGCCGCATGCCGGGGAACATGACGTCGGCCATGCGGCGGTTGATCACGACCGGATGCGCCGCGCTGCCGTTGTCGAGCGGAGAGAACCAGCGGCCCTCGACCAGCTTCAGCCCGAGCACGCCGGCCAGCGCGTCGTCGGTCATGATCATTTCCGTGTGCACCTGGGGCGCCCTGGCGTCGCGCCGCAGGTCCGAGGAATAGGTCGAAAACGCATACGGCTCGAAGCTGGCAAAGGCCACGCCGCGCACTTCCGGCAGCTCGGCCAGGCCGCGGCGCAGGTTGTCGTAGACGCCGGCGTCGAAGCGCTCCTTGCCGTTGTCGCCGGCCTCGATCGAGACCTTCCAGACGTCGGTCGAGTCGAAGCCGAGCGGCATCCGGTACAGCTGCAGGTAGCGCGCGCCAAAGGCGGCGACGCCGAAGACGATGGCAAAGGCGAGCAGGATCTCCAGGCTCAGCATCAGGTTCCTGGACTTGCGCTTCCAGGTCAGTTTCAACAAGTTGCGGAACATCAGACGGCTCCCTTCAGGGCGTGGACGGGGTCGAGGCGCGACATCTTCCAGGCGGGCAGCACCCCGGAAAGCAGGCCGAAGATTGTGGCGATCAGCATGCCCCAGCCGAACACGGCCAGGTTCAGGTCGTAGCGCATGTAGTCGATCAGCTGGATGTGCTCCAGCCACGCCAGCACGCTGGCGGTGGCGGCCAGCGCGATCAGGCCGCCTGCCAGGCAGAGCAGCACGTTTTCCACCACCAGCTGGATCGCCAGTTGCGCGCTGGTGGCGCCGAAGGCCTTGCGCACGCCGATCTCGACCCGCCTTTCCATGATGCGGCCAGTGTTCAGGTTGACCAGGTTCAGGGCCGGCAGCAGCATGAAGATCAGCATCGCGGCGGCGACCAGGGCCAGCAGCAGGCCGGCGCCGGAATCGAAGGTGTCGGTGCGGCCGACGGTCATGCGCGCGAACAGGTCGAGCTTGCTGTCGGCCCAGAAACGGGTCTTCGCCCACTTCTTCGGGTCCTCGTGGACGATGCCCTGCGCGATTCTCTCCACCTGGCGCTGGATACGCGGCAAATCGGCGCTGCGTTCGGCCAGGATCAGGGCCACGAACATGCCGGTCAGCTGGTTGCGGTAGTCCGAGGAAGCGAAGGTGCTGATCGGCGCCCAGATGTCGGCAAACGCGTTCACGTGCATCGCATCCTCGACCACGCCCACGACCTCCAAGTTCTGGCCGTTGACGTCGATGTGCTGGCCGACGGCGGCGGCGGGTGTGCCGGGGAACAGGCGTTTCGCCGTGGTGGCGTTGAGGATGGCGATCATGCGTCCGGCGGCATCGTCGGCGGCAGTCGGCAGGCGACCCGCCAGCAGCGTGAAGTCGAGGATCTTCCAGTAGTCGGCGTCGACGCGGCGCATCTGTATCTCGCTCACGCGCTCGCCCTGGTAGACGGCGGCGCCGGTGGGGAGGGTGGCGGCGGCGACGCGTTCGACGCCGGGCATCGGTTTCAGGTGCTTCTCGATCAGCTTGTAGCCGAGCGGCGTGGTGCTGACGCTGTTGCCGTCCGGGCTGTCCATGCGCATCATGGCGATCTGCAGGAAGCGCTCGCTCCTGCCTTCGACGCCGGAGGGGCGGAAGGCGGTTTCCAGCAGCGAGGTGACGACCATCAGCACGACCAGGGTGAGCACGATGCACACCAGGTTGATCGCGGTGAAGAGCTTGCGGCGCATGAAGACCTTCCACGCGGTGAGCAGGTAGTTGCGGAGCATGGCCTCTCCTTACGCGACCAGCTGGCCGTCGAACACGCGCACGATGCGGCTGGTGCGGCGCGCTTCGTGCTCGTCGTGGGTGACCATCACCACGGTCGTGCCCTCGGCGTTCAGTTGCAGGAGGATGTCCATGACCTCGGCGCCCATCTTGCTGTCGAGGTTACCGGTCGGCTCGTCGGCGAGCAGCACCTGCGGCTGGCCGACGATGGCGCGCGCGATCGCTACGCGCTGCTGCTGGCCGCCCGACAGCTGGTTCGGGAAGTGGTCCATGCGCGCGCCCAGGCCGACCTTTTCCAGCGCTTCTTGCGCCAGGCGGCGGCGCTCGGTAGCGGACATCGCGCGGTACAGCAGCGGCAATTCCACGTTGTCGATCACGCGCAGGTCGGGGATCAGGTGGAAGCTCTGGAAGATGAAGCCGAAGGTGCTGTTGCGCAGCTTGGCCACCTGCTTGTCGCGGTAGCGCGTGATCGGGATGCCCTCGACCTCGATGCTGCCCTGGCCGGGGCGGTCGAGCAGGCCGATCAGGTTCAGCAGGGTGCTCTTGCCGCAGCCGCTGGGGCCCATCATGGCGACGAATTCGCCTTTCTTCACGTGCAGGTCGACGTCCTTCACGGCCAGGGTTTCCACCTTGTCGGTGCGGTAGGTCTTGCTGACCTTGTTCAGTTTGATCATGTCTCTTCCTCGTCGTTAGTCTGTAATGCGGATGCTGTCCAGGTCCTTGAAGGCCTGGGTACTCGATACGATGAAGCGCTCGCCCGGCCGCGCGCCGGACAGCACCTCGACCAGCTTGCCGTCGCCGCCGCCCAGTTGCAGCACCGTCTTGCGCGCCACGCCGTCCAGCACCGCGAATGCCGGCTGCGGCCCGCTGCCGTTGAAGGCGGCGCCGGCGTCGAGCACCAGGGTGCCGGTCTTTTGTTCGGTGACGATGTTCACGTCGACGCGCATCTTGTTGCGCAGGTGCGGATTGGCCGGCTGCTCCAGGTCGACCAGCAGCTTGACGGTGCCGTTCTGGATCTCGGGCAGGATGGTGTGCACGCGGCCGGGCAGGACGTCGCCGTTCTGCTCGACGCGCACGCGCTGGCCGGCGCTGAGCAGGCGCGCATGGAAGTCCGACAGCGTGGCCTCGACCCGGTAATTGTCCATCTCCGACACGCGCGCCAGCAACTGGCCGGCGGCCACGCTGGCGCCTTCTTCCTGCACCAGCGAGGTCAGCATGCCGGCCCAGGGTGCGCTCACCCGGGTTTGCGCCAGCAGACGCTCCTGCTGGGCGATCTGCTTGGTCAGGATCGCCTTTTGCAGGTTGGCGGCGGCGATGCTGGCGTCGGTGGCGCGGCGGCTGTCGGCGATCTGCTCGCGCTGCTGGCGCAACTGGATCTCGGTGCGCTTCACGTTCAGTTCCGACGCCAGCAGGTCTTCGCCCGACACCAGGCCGCTCTGGCGCAGCTTCTGGTTGCGCTCCTGGCGCGCCCTGGCCGACAGCAGGTCGAGTTCCAGCAGTTCGATGCTGCTGGCCAGGCTCTTGTGCTTCTGGTCCAGTTCCACCTTCAGCAGATTGACGCGGTTCTCCTGCTGCGCCAGTTGTTCCTGCAAGGTCTCGAGTGCCAGGCGGACTTCGCGGTCGTCGAGTTCGAGCAGCAGGTCGCCCGCCTTTACCAGTTGGCCCGGCTTGGCGTGGACCTTGGCCACGCGGCTGGCGGCCGGGCTGGCGATCACCTCCTCGTGTACCGGGATCACGATGCCGGACGCGTTGACGGTGTTGGCGAGGTCGCCCTTGCGCACGGTGGAGACCACGATGTCCGACGCCGCCACGCTCGGCCGCAGCAGGCGGTTGATGCCCCAGCAGGCGGCCGCGATGGCGGCCAGGAGCAGGGCGCCGAGGGCCAGGCGCAAGTGCTGGCGGCGGCGGATGAAGGCGGGGTCGAGGGCTTGGTCCATGGGGCTTGTGCGGTTGATCTTGCCGTTCCTGTTGCAAGGGCCGTGCCAGCACCGTTTGCCCCGTACGAAGCGGGTTGTGGCGGTGCGGGTTGACCGGCTGCGAACACCGGTGTCCGGTTCCGGACAGTTGCTTATCCTTGCGCATTCGCGTGGCAACTCGCATAATCGCCTGCTGACCTGTTCGCGCCGCTTGCGCACCCGATGCGCAGCATGCGCAGAACCGCCCCCATGAACGATACCCTCGCCATCTTCGGCTTTCCCACCACGCCGCTCGAACTGATCTCCTTTGCCCTCGCGGTCACCACCGTGCTGCTGAACGTGCGCCAGAATCACTGGGCCTGGCTGTTCTCGATCACCTCATCGGCCACGTATGCGGTGGTGTTCTTCGACGCCCGCCTGTACGGCGACAGCGGTTTGCAGCTGGTCTTCATCGCCGCCTCGGTGTGGGGCTGGTACCAGTGGCTGCGCGGCACGGGAGAAACGCGCCTGGTGGTCACCCGTTTGCGCGGCGCCGGCTGGGGCTGGGCATTGGCCGGCTGGGTGCTCGGCTTCCTGGTGCTGTCGTGGTTCCTGAAGACGTACACGAACACCGACGTGCCGCACGTGGATGCCTTCCTCACCGCCGGCAGCCTGGTCGGCCAGCTGCTGCTGGCGCGCAAAAAAGTCGAGAACTGGGTCATCTGGATCGTGGTCGACGTGCTGTACGTCGGCCTGTATCTGTTCAAGGACTTGCACGTGACGGCCGTGCTGTATGCGGTCTTCGTGCTGCTGGCTGCGCGCGGCCTGCGTGCATGGAGCAACATCGCTCAGGTAAAGGCAGGGGTGGACCGATGAAGCGCATCGCCATCCTTGGCGCCGAGTCCTCGGGCAAATCGACCCTGTGCGAAGCGCTGGCGCGGCGCCATGGCACCGTGTGGGTGCCGGAATACCTGCGCGAGTTCGTCGACACGATGGGCCGCGTGCCCTTCGAGGAAGACCAGTTCGGCATCGCCCGTACCCAGCGCGCGCGCGAGGATGCGGCGGCCCTGCAGGCACGCGATTACCTGTTCTGCGACACCACGCCCCTGATGACGGCCTTGTACAGCCGTGTGTATTGGGGCCGTGTCGATGCGCAGCTGACGGAACTGGCGCGCAGCCACGATTACGCGCTGACGCTGGTGACGGCGACCGACACGCCCTGGACGCCGGACGGCCTGCAGCGCGAATCGGAAGAAGTGCGCGAACTGGTGCACAGGATGGTGCTGGCGGAATTGCGGGAAAGGGGCATTCCCTTCCTGCTGGTGGAGGGCGACCTGCCGCAGCGCCTGCGGCAGGTGGAGGAAGCGCTGGCTGCGCTTTAGAAGTCGAACTGCGCCGACACGCGGAAGGCGCGCGGCGCGCCCGGCAGCAGGTAGCCGCCCAGTTGCTGGGTCACGTCGCGCCAGTAGAACTTGTCGAACACGTTGTCGACACGCGCACGCAGCGTGACGTTCGTCGCGCCCATCTTCACGCCATAGGCCGCGCCCAGGCCGAACACGTGGTAGCCCGGCACGTACACGGTGTTTTCAGGATCGAAGGACTTCTTGCCCGCGTACTGCCACTGGCCGCTGATTTTCAGGCCCGGGACCATCGGCACGGCGTAGTCGGCCCACAGCGTGGTCTTCAGTTCCGGCACGTTGGTGACGCGCTTGCCGTCGTACAGGGCGTCGCCCGTGTCCTGCTGTTTTGCGCGCAGCGCCATCAGGGTGGCGCCATAGGTCAGGGCGCCGCTGCTGCGCTGGGCCGCCAGCTCGAGGCCACGGTGCATCTGCTCGCCGTTGCGGACAAAGGTGTTCGCTTCGTTCACGTATTCCAGCCCGGTGCTGATTTGGAACAGCGCGGCGGTGAGCGCCACGTCGCCGAAGCGGCCCTTGGTGCCGAGTTCGAACTGCTTCGAACGGTTCGGGCCCAGGTCCTGGTTCTGGTTGGTGGTTTCCATCTCGGCGACGCCGCCCGACTGCAGCCCGTGCGCGACGGTGCCGTACACGTTCCAGTTCGGCGTCACGCCATACACCAGCGATACGCTCGGCAAGACCCAGCTGCCCTTGTTCGAGGTCGGGCCGAGTGCGAGTTCCGGCGTCTGCGTGCTGTCGATCTTCATGTAGCGCAGGCCGGCGTGCAGGCTGAGTTCCGGCGTGAGGGTGAGGATGTCCTGCACGAACAGCGAACGTTCGCGCTCGCTAAAGCGCTCGCTGACCGGGCCGGTGGCTGGATTGCCCGGCGCCGGATCGACAACCAGGTTGTCGTAGATGTTGCTGTAGCCGGCGTAGTCGTAGACGTAGTCGCCGTAGCTGTTGTGACGCTCGGCGTAGCCGATGCCGGCGGTGAACACGTGGCGCAGGGCGCCCGTGGCGAAGCGGCCCTGCACTTGCGCCTGCACGCCGAACGGCGTCTTGCGCTCGCCCACGCTCTGGTAATCGTACACGTCGTAGTCGCCGTTCGCGCAGTAGCCCGGGTAGTAGCCGTCGCCCTCGTTGCTGCAGCCGTAAGGGAAGGCGGTGTAGTCGTCGCGCTTGAACCAGTGCTTGTTGGCGGTGACGGTGGCGCGCCAGTCGCTGTTGAGGCGGTAGTCGAAGCGCGCACCAAAGTTGGCGCTGTCGGTGTCGACCGGTTTGGTCCAGGGCTGGGCATTCAGCAGGGTCTTCGGATTCACGCCGCGCGGCAGTTCGACGCCGCGGATCAGCTGGTAGCCGGGCGCGGTGACCTGTTCCTTGTGCTGGAAGTCGGCGTCGAGTTGCAGCAGCGCGTTCGGGCTGATCTGCCAGTCGAAGGCGCTTGATGCGAACTGGCGCTTGCCGTCGGCGCCGTCGATGTAGGAGCGCAGGCGTTCGGCGGCGGCGTTCACGCGGTAGCCGAAGCGCCGGTCCTCGAAGCGGCCGCCCAGGTCGACCGCGCCGTACAGCGTGCCGCGCTCGCGTGCTTCGACGGTAACGGAACGCAGATCCGTATTCGTCGGGCGCTTGGTGACGAAGTTCAGGATGCCGCCCGGCGCCGCCAGGCCCGCCTGCATGCCGGCCACGCCCTTCAGCAGTTCCAGGCGTTCCTTGTTTTCCAGCGGGATCTGGGTGTCGGCGGGAATCGCGATGCCGTCCTTGCGGTAGCCCGAGTTATTGTTCAGCATGAAGCCGCGCACCGAGAACTGCTCGGCATAGCCGACCGCGTTGTAGGCGTCGCCGACCGAGGCGTCGTAGGCGAGGGCGTCGCTGGCGCTGCGGATCGCCAGGTCCTGCATCTGTTCGCGGCTGAAGGCGCTGATCGAGACCGGGGTGTCGACGATCGCCATGTCGGCAAAGCCGCCGACATTCGCGCGGTCGCTGGCGATCCACTTGCTGCCGCTGACGACGACCGAGGGGATGGCGTCGTTCGTTTGCGCGTGGGCCGTTACCGCGAACGCCTGGGCCACGGCGCAGGCGAGGAGGGAATACTGCAAAGCTGGTTTCATTGTGTGCTCGGGTTTCGAGCGGCGCACGGACGCCGCTTTTGATAAAGCCGGAGCCAACGTGGGGGAAGGGCAAAGGAGGATGGGAACTGCGTTGCGCTTTCCTTCGCTGGCATTATCCAGATCAGGTACGAAGGGTATCTCTCACCCGGAACGCGAATTCCAGGACCCCTAGCGAAGGCGCGAGTGTATGGCGCAGTGGTCGGTTTGTCAACGATGTTGTAGGGGAGCGGTCCGCGTGCGGCTCGAACCCACCGGATTGCGCCGGTCGACCGGATGCGATGTGTAGTTTTCCGTAGGGTGGGCACTTGTGCCCACGCGGTCTCACCACATGATTGGACGCGGCGCGTGAAACGTTAGGGTGTTCATAAGTACGACCGCGTGGGCTCGAGAGCCCATCCTACAACAGCGACACCCGATTCAAACCTCGGCGGTTTCGCGCACCGGCGCCGCGTGCTCGTGATTCGCCCGCGCATGCAGCAAATGCCGCTGCAAGGTCGACTTGGCCGACTCCTCGATCGCGCGCCAGTATTCGCGCCGCTGCGCCGCGCGCTTGCGGTGCTTCGACGGCATATCGGCCAGCGGCTTGAGGTAGAAGGGGAGCGAGATCAGCCAGGTGTCGCCGGGCAGTTCGACCCCGCCCAGGATCTTCCAGAAGCCGTCGTAGGCATTTGCGAAGTGCTTGGCGTCGAGCGGGTCGTAGGCCGGGTGCGCGGTGCACTTCACGCCCGCGACCTGGTCCATGCCCACGGCCCCGGCCACGCCCTGCATCGCGGCGAAGCAGAAGAAGCTCGGCGAATTGTTGGGAAAGGCGTTCTCGAAGGCTTCGAAGGCCTCGCCGGAATCGGTCCAGCGGCCCTGGTTGCGCGCCACCAGCGGCACCAGCCCCGTTTGCAGGCCCGCGATCGCGCCGTCGACCCAGGAGAACGACAGCCGGTGCAGCACCTTGCCGTCGGCGACCAGGGCGATCGTCAGGTCGCCCTCGGCGTTCATGCGCGACGCCATCTCCAGGCGGATCAGGAACTGGCTGCCGGCCGCCTCCATCTGCCATAGCGCCAGACCGCCGCTGGCGTACACCGCCTGCTTGTAGGCGGCATTGAAACTGGTTTCCTCGAAACGGTAATGCGACAGCACGCACTGCACGCGCTGGCGCGCCGACAGGCCCTTGACCAGGTAGTCGCGGTGGCTCAGGTGGTGGAAGACATCGTCGTTCGAGGGCGCCGCCACGTAGTTACGCACGACGTCGAGCTGGCACAGCGATGCATGGTCGGCCCAGTACAGCAGCACGCGCGCACTGCGCAGTACCGACATCAGGCGCGAGGTGGGGGAAAGCTGGCCGCGGCGGGCCGTCCAGTGCTTGGCGAGGTGGGCGAAGATCATGGTCGCGTTCCGTAAGTGGCGGTGTCAGGCAAACCCATGTTGGCTCAGCTGACCTCGGCCGGCGGTGAGATTGCTCAAGGGAAATAAATTCTTTTAGGCAATCTTTTCGATACCATGACGGGAAATCGCGAACATATATCTGCTCCTTCGGCACTGATTCTTGTCAAACGTAATGACATGTTTCTTACAAGAATAACATGAGCCGCGCGCGCTCCTGCTGGATTTTGTTTGATACTCGTGGTTCACCTACGGAGAACACCATGGCTTACGATTTGTATTACTGGCCGAGCCTGCAGGGCCGCGGCGAATTCGTCCGGCTGGCGCTGGAAGAAGCGGGCGTCGATTACGCCGACGTGGCGCGCGGCCCGCATGGCGTCGACGTCTTGACGGCGGCGATGAAGGAAGGCTCCACGCCGGCGTTCGCGCCGCCTTTCCTGCGTGCCGGCGACCTGCTGATCGGGCAAACCTCGACCATCCTGATGTTCCTCGGCGAG